>MWCL01000068.1 GCA_002070025.1 Spirochaetes bacterium ADurb.Bin215 | reverse complement strand
GGCCCTCAAGGATCTTCCCGAGTGGCGACACCTGAGCGAACTTCATCTCGTCGAACACCGGACGGTCAGTTCCCGTCTTCCCCGGACGAGGCGGAATCCCCTGTTTCCAGTGAACTATCTTGACCGGGAGATCCGGAAGAACTCGGCGGCGCATTGTCGGGAGACGGTCCGGGGAGACCGAGAAGTTGGGATGACGATGGCGCGGATGGTGATAACGCTTGGGTACCACACCTTCCGCAAGCCCTACCGGATCGACAATTGTGTGGCGCGGGAGGAAACCAAAACCCATGCGGACATAGTCGGACTTCTTGCAGCGAAAGAGGCCCGAAACGCATTCGAACGGCTATACACGAAGCGTCATGTGTGGACTCATCAGGAGCAGCAGGCTGAGTGGATGGAAGAAATTTGGTTAAGAAGGAAGAAAAACCCGCCGGTTGTGTGCTTCCGGACAGGTGTGGTACCAGAAAAGGGTCAGCCGGGCAACGGTTGGGTCGCCCGGCATCTTGTTGTGTGATCGTTATCTATCTGTTTTTGGTTTCAACAATTTTGATAGCAGTAAGAATTCTTGTCCTACTGATAAACCTTCACATAGTCGACAACCATGTCTGCCTGTTTTACGGCCGGATCCATGCCTTTCATGCCGCCCCAGGTGCCGCCCATGGCGACGTTGAGGATGATGTGAAAGGGATGATCGAAGGGCCAGACACCGTATCCGCCGTCTTCGCGCTGGAAGAAGTAGAAGGGTTCGTCGTCTACGTACCAGAAGATGGCCTTATCGTTCCATTCGATGGCATAGGTGTGGAAGGAGTCCGAGACGCCCGGGATCTTGGCCGAGCGGGTTTTCTGGGTTCCCTTGCGGTGGTTGTAGTCTTGGGTATGTACTGAAGTGTGGATTTTGTCCTGGTCAAAACCGACGTGTTCCATGATATCGATCTCGCCGGATGCGGGCCAGTCACCATAACTGTTTCGTTCGGGCATCATCCAGATGGCAGGCCAGGTACCGCGGCCGGCAGGGAGTTTTGCCTTTACCTCGATATAGCCGTATTTCCAGGACTGTTTTCCCCGGGTCAGGAGCCGGGCACTGGACCATTTTCCTTTTGAGTCAAGGATTGCACGGATGGTGAGTTTGCCGTCTTTTACGAAGGAGTTATCGCGGCTGTCGGTGTAAATCTGGAGTTCTTCGTTGTATTTGCCCACGTCCCAGGCGTCGTAATCCCATTTCGCGGGATCGGGCGCGCCGGCAGTGTCAAAGTCATCCGACCAGACGAGTTTTTTCGCGCTCTTTCCCCGGGCGCCTTCGCGTTTGAAGATGTCGGCCAGCGTAAGTCCCATGTTCTGGGGTTCGGGAACGTCGGTGCTGCCGACCTTGAAGAAGATGGCCCGGCCGAAGAGGGAGGGATCCTGATAGGAGTGGTCATCGGTGTCGAGGGATCCCCAGATGAGTTTGGAGTCGCGGTCCAGTTCGGTCGCGCCGTTCGCGTGCACCTGGAAGCCGATGTTCTTGCCGTGTTCCACCGTGAAGTTTTTCGGCAGGTCCATCGCCGCTTCGTAGGCCCAGCCGTTTTTGGTCTTGAAGACATGGGCGCGTACCTTGGCGGAAGACGCATTCGTTCCCGAAAGCGAGAGTTTGTCGTTCGCTGTTTTGCCGATATTCGTGGCGTTGATGTTTACCTGGGCAATGTCTTTCCCGTAGCTTTTAGCGAGCAGGTTTTTCGACAAATTGACGTAAAATTCCATGGAATCTTCGTTCCAGAAGTTTGCTCCGTGTTTCCCGGCAATAATTTTTGTGTCCTGGCTTTCCATGTACACAAAGAGTTGTTTCCCGTCGGATGCTACCGCGAAGTCCACCCACTGGTTCTGGCCTTTGTCGGGGCTTATCGACGGTCCGGTGGTGACCCGCTGGACGGGAACTCCCTTCCAGTCACTGATAGAGCCGTCAAGCGTAATGTTGACGGGGTAGGGTACGTAAACCGCGGTTCCAGGAATCTGGTCCGGCGCGATGGTGCCCTTGTCCTGTGCGGTAACGCCGAACAGGACGGCGAAAACGAGTACGCTAGCGAGCAGCGTACGGATTGAAATTTTCATATATCCCTCCTCATGGATTTCATTGGTTCCGGCCGAATTCATGCTTCAGTCATGGTTAAATTGTAATTCCTAAATGTTGATTCGGTCAACATTAAAATGTTGAAAGAAACAACAAAAAGGCTATTTGCAATTCCGACAGGAGAAGCGTATATTTTTCGTATGAAACACATAGCATTTGTTGATAAACGTCTTCTGACTGCCTATCGGGAAGAAGGTGAAGAATTTCGCGCTACGGCACGGATTCTCTTCAATGTGATAGTTGGATTATCAGTACTGGGTATGACTCTGACAATTTTCATGCGTGCGTCGGTACAACAGCAGCTGCTCCTCGGGGTTTTGGCTTTTTCCTTTGTGATCATGGCCATACTAGTTCTGTACGGGAAAGCACGAATTATCAGTTTGATACTGAGTTATTCGCTTTCACTCGTCCTCAGTTTGATTGTTTTTTCCAACCCCGAAGCAAAGGGATACCTTGAATACTATATGATCGGATTTTTTAATCTGGTTGCCATGGGTATTACCGTTCTGATCGGGTTTTATGCCTGGCAGGGGATTCCCATCGCGGTAATATCAATTCTCGCGCTTGTGATGAACCTCTTTGTACGTACTGCTGCCTGGGCTGCTCAAACGGGAAATTCCACACAAATTGATGATATCATCATTGTTGCTGTACTTATCCTTTTTTCTGCCGGCAGTCTTTACGGGGTTTTCTCCCGGAGTACCCGCTTCCGTATGCTTGCAGCGGAAGCAAATGCGAAAAATAAAAAGCAGCTCAGCGTTCTGCGTGAGGCCATGAATGCCTCGAGTTCGGCACTCTCCCAGGGAGACAAACTGGAGCAATCCGCGGCACTAACAACCGAACTGAGCAACAAGGCCCTTGAGGGTGCGGGTTCGGCCGGCAGCGCCATGCACAGTGTGCTGGAAGATACCAGAAGTCTCGAGGAAAAACTCGACGCAATTGCCGAAAATTCACGGACTGCCCGAACCAGCGCAGAGTCGCAAAGCAGCGTTATCAACGAAACGTCCGCAGCTGTCGAACAGATGACCGCGTCAATAATGAGTATTACCAATGTTACCCGTGAGCGTCAGGGGGCCGTACGGGAACTCATTTCCAGTACCCGGGAAGGGCAGGAAATTGTAGCGCAGTCTTCCAGAGCAATGGAAAAGGTTGAATCCTCTACCGGAGCGATTCTCGACATAATCAAGGTTATCAGTGCGGTTGCCGCCCAAACCAATCTCCTTGCCATGAATGCCGCCATCGAAGCCGCCCACGCCGGAACTTACGGACAGGGATTTGCCGTTGTCGCCGACGAAATACGCAAACTCTCGGAGCAGACCAGTAAAAGCGTCAAGGCGGTAACTGACGGAGTCAAATCCACAATAGCCGATATCCGGACGGCCGCCGACGGAAACAATCGCGCGGTCGCATCGTTCACGGCAATAGCGGAAGAGAGTTCCCGGGTTGCGAATGCCATGGATGAGATAATCAATGGAATGGACGAGATCTCGCATGGAACTGAGGAAATAAACCGCGGCGTGTCCGATTCGGTAACCAGTACCAACGATCTCCGTTCGGCCGTTGGCGCGGTGGACAATCAGATAGAAACCGCCCGGGAAAGTCTCGCGGCATTGAAACAGGCTGCAGCAATGGTTGCGGATCAGCTGCGTCAAGTTCAAAATGACGTACAACAGATTGCCGGTGAAGCAAGCAAGGTTGAAGACGTGGGCAAAGCGAATTCGGCGGGTCTTGCCGGTATAAAGATTGCGCTTGACAACGCGGGAATGTAAAAAATGGTTTAAACAATTTTGATAGCAGTCATATTCAAGCCCGTCCCGATGGACGGGTTTTTTCTTTGCATTACCCTCTAAATCGTCTTGATTATATCTATAAAATAATATATATAAAATAATACTTATAAACGGGAGGTTTGTATGGAATCAAAGAAACGCGTAATCCGTATTTGTATGGGCAGTTCCTGTTACTCCCGGGGAAATGGGCAAAACGCCGAATTGCTGCAGCATCTGATGGATACCGGCACCCTTGATGGAGATACGGTAGTGTCGGAAGTAAGCGGTACCCTGTGTGAAGGGTTATGCCGGGAAGGTCCGATCGTAATAATTGACGAGGTAGTGCACCGTCAGGTAACGCCGATTCTTTTGGCCGATCTTCTCGCCGGCACGGTGAAGGAGTGAGTTGCGTATGGATCTTCTAAATCCGGTATATACGGAAAAGGCGGAATGTCAGGATTGCTATAAATGTCTCCGCGAGTGTGTCGTAAAGGCCATCAAGGTGGA
Source organism: Spirochaetes bacterium ADurb.Bin215 (assembly GCA_002070025.1). Lineage (GTDB taxonomy): Bacteria > Spirochaetota > Spirochaetia > Treponematales > Treponemataceae > Teretinema. Next base: position 7,246 of record MWCL01000068.1, on the reverse strand, counting down.
AAACGGGCGTGCCGCTGTGGTCAGCGAGCTTTGTGTGCTCTGTGGCCATTGTGTTCAGGTATGTCCCGTCGGTGCAAAGAAAGTACGGAACGATCTGGGGCGGGCCCGACGTCTTGTTGAGACAGACCGACGAGTTATTGTTTCCCTGGCACCGTCCTTTGTTTCGGAATTCCCCGGCCTGGATCCTTTGAAAATGGTTTCCGCGCTCAAGAAGCTGGGTTTTCAGGCGGTCTCAGAAACCGCCCGTGGTGCGGATCTTGTTGCTCGCCAGGTTGCCCGGCTTATGAATGGTGAGGTACCGGGGACAGAGGTGCACAATAATGTGTTTATCTCGTCAGCTTGTCCCACGGTTGTGGAGTACATATGCAAGTTTCATCCCGGGTTTGCTCCGGCGATTACCGCAATATACTCTCCTCTAATGGCTCATGCCCGTGAATTGAAGGATCTGTTTGGACCGGATACCGCTGTGGTTTTCATCGGCCCCTGTATTTCAAAAAAGCGCGAGTCGGATACGAGCCGGAATCTTGTTGATGTGGCGATCGATTTTCAGGACTTGCGGCTCTGGTTCGACTCGGCTGGTATCAATGTGTATGCTGAACAAGCCGGGGAAGAAAATGATTTTCTTCCTGCCCGTGCGGGTGAGGGTGTGCTGTATCCGATGGACGGAGGGATGATAAGCGCCCTGCGGCAGTACTCCCTGCCTCCCGGAACAACCTGTATGGCGTTTTCCGGCCTTGAGGAGATTGGGAGCGCACTTGAGGGGCTTGACCGTAAAAGACCGGGTGCTCCGGTTTTTCTCGAACTGCTTGCCTGTCCGGGCGGGTGCATAAACGGTCCGCGGAGTCGTACAAGATCCGGTACCGTGGAGAAGCGGTTGTCTGTCCGGTCGTATGCGGATACAGCTCCGCGTGATATTCAGGCAGAAGATGCTTCGCTTGCCTTTCATCGTGTGATACTGCCGGTATCGCCGGGTACCGTGTCCCCGGGAGCCATAGCCGCCGAGTTGAAACGTACGGGCAAGTATACCCGTGAAGACGAATTGAATTGCGGCGGGTGTGGATATGACACGTGCCGGGCCTTTGCTGCCGCCATGGCCACCGGTGTTGCCGAACCGGGAATGTGCGTGTCGTACATGAGAAAACTCGCTCAGAAGAAAGCGAACGGTTTGATCCGGTCGATTCCGAGCGGTGTTGTCATTGTGGACAAGGATCTTTCAATCGTTGAGTGCAACAGCAACTTCGCCCGGATTGCGGGGGAAGAGGCGCTGCGCCTCTGGGAGCTGAAACCGGGACTGGAAGGAGCGTCGCTGGAAAAGATACTGCCGTTTCAGCGGTACTTTCATGATGTACTCCATGGTGCGGAGCTTGTGGATCGTGATGTTCGTCTGGGCGGACGTATTGTTCACGCGACGATTTTCGGGATTGAACGGGGCGAGTATGCCGGCGGGGTATTTCAGGATGTAACCGATCCACGGGTGCGAAAGGACCGCATTGTTTCCCAGGCACGGAAAGTAATCAACAAGAATCTTGCGGTAGTGCAAAAGATAGCGTATTTGCTCGGTGAAAATGCCGCGGAAACCGAAGCGACGTTGAGTTCGATCATCGAATCGTATGAGACCGAAGCGGAAGACGTACCGGCCGTCAGTAATGAACGGGGTACGCGATGAATGGGAACACCTTTGTGGAAGTCGGTTTCTACCAGACGCGAAAATACGGACAGGGGACCGAGGGTGATACCTTTCTTTCCCGCAAAACCTCCGACGGGCGGATAGTGACCGCGTTGTCCGACGGACTGGGTTCGGGTGTCAAAGCCGGTGTTCTGGCAACCTTGACGGCGAGTATGGCGGTTACCTTTATCTCGGATGACATACCCGTCCGGCGCGCTGCCGCCAGGATCATGCGGACGCTTCCTGTTTGCCGTGAACGGGGAATAAGTTATGCGACCTTCACCATAGTCGATATCAATACGATGGATCGGGTCAAGATAATTGAATATGAGAATCCGCCGTATCTGCTGGTACGGGAATTGACCCAGGTAGAACCCATCAAGACACCCGTGCCCGTTTCCGCCGCGAAAGGACGGAAAACACCGCCTGTCATGCAGTATTCCGAGTATGACGCCCGCGCCGGTGACCGGTTGGTTTTTTTCTCTGATGGGATACCACAGTCCGGTATGGGGACTAAGGCAAAACCCCTGGGCTGGGGGAATCCGGCCGTACAGGATTTTGCCCTTTCCTGTGTTGCCAGCCAGCCGCATATGTCGGCGCGGGAGCTTGCACGCCGCATGGTTACCGAGGCGGAGGGAAATGACAGCTGGAAGGCGAAGGATGACATCAGCTGTGCCGTGATCTATTTTCGCGACCCGCGGAAACTCCTGGTCATGACCGGTCCGTCGGTTGATCCCGGACGTGATCGGGACATGGCGGAAATTTTTGGAAGCTTCCCGGGAAAACGCCTGCTCTGCGGGGGAACCACCGCCATGATCCTGTCACGTGAACTGGGACGGAAGGTCCAGGTATCCCTGAAAAACCGTGACCCGGACATACCTCCTGCCGGCAGCATGGATGGCGCGGAACTGGTAACAGAAGGCATCATCACGCTCGGGAAGGCCGCGGAGCTTCTTGAGTCCGGCTATTCTGGTCAGCCGGTTCGGGAGAATCCGGCAACCCGGGTTGTCGATCTCTTTCTGGATTCCGACCAGATCGAATTCGTTGTAGGTACCCGGATCAATGACGCGCACCAGGACCCGAATATGCCGGTTGAACTTGAGATCCGGCGGAATATCGTGAAGAAAATCGCGGCGCTTCTTGAAGAACGCCATCTCAAAGAAACGTCCATACGGTTTATTTAAGGAGATCGACATGAACAAACAAATAGAAGTAATAATCTGCTCCGGAACTGCCTGCTACGTAATGGGAGGCTCCGAGCTGTTGCTCCTGGAGGAAAATCTTCCGGAAAGTTGGCGCGACCGAGTGACCATTTCGGGAAGTCCCTGTCTCGGGTTCTGCCGGGATCGTCAACATGGAAAAGCTCCCTTCGTCAGCGTGAACGGAACGACTGTTCCCCGGGCGACAATACCCGTAATCCTCGAACTCATCGGAGAACTCCTGGAGGCCCACGATGCACCACAATAACAACGCTGCGCTGGTAAAGCGCGAACTGCTCATAGCCTTGATTTCAGCCATGCTCGACGACCGTCTGGAATCCGATATTGACCGGATTCCCTACGAGATGACCTCCGCGCCCGACTACGAACCGATTCGTTGTTGTGTACAGCATGACCGGCAAATACTCAAGACACGGCTTCTTGCCCGGCTCGGTTTTTCCGTGGAGGACTATTCCGACGATGGCACCCCCCTTGCGGTGTATGCGAAACAGGCGCTCGAGCGTACCGGTGTGACCGGACCGATTCTGACCGTTCTCGATGATGCCTGTAATGCCTGCGTGAAGGCGCGGTATCTCGTGACCAATGCCTGCCAGGGCTGTCTTGCCCGGCCGTGCATGATGAACTGTCCAAAAAAGGCCGTTCGTGTTGTGGACGGCCGTGCCGTCATCGACACCGACCGGTGTGTTTCATGCGGAATCTGTATGCGGGAGTGTCCGTACCACGCCATTATCGAGGTACCGGTGCCCTGCGAACGGGCCTGTCCGGTTGGCGCCGTTTCAAAGGACGAACAGGGCAAAGAGCGGATTGATTACTCAAAATGCGTTTTTTGCGGATCATGTATGCGGGAATGTCCCTTCGGCGCCATGATGGACAAGTCTCAGATAATAGACGTACTCCGCGAGAAGAAACAGGGCAAAAAGATTGCAGTCCTTTTCGCGCCGGCCGTAGCAGGGCAGTTCCGCGCGTCCCTCGGACAGTTGTTTTCGGCACTCGGGGAGGCCGGGTTCGACGCGGTATTCGAGGTAGCGCTCGGCGCGGATATAACCGCGGAGAAAGAAGCGGCCGAGTTTCTCGAGCGGATGGAAGCGGGCGAACCGTTCATGACCACGAGTTGCTGTCCGGCCTATGTTGAAACCGTCAGGAAGCATAATCCGACTCTTGCAAAACGGGTATCACATACTGCTACGCCCATGCACTACACGGCAGAACTCGCCGCGGAAGAATGCCCCGACCATCTGCGGGTATTCATCGGACCGTGCCTCGCCAAACGCAAGGAAGGTCTCGATGATCCCCTTGTTGATTATGTGTTGTCGGTAGAGGAACTCGGTGCGCTCTTTGTCGCTCTCGGCATCGATGTGTCCGGTATGGAAGACGCTCCCATGCAGCGGAACGCCAGCGCGTCCGGCCGGGGATTTGCCCTGGCTGGCGGAGTAGCCGGTGCCGTCATGGCACAGTTGCCGTCCGATTCGGTCTGTACTCCGGTGCTTGTTGACGGTCTCACGAGTACGACTATCAAGATGCTTTCCCGCTGGGCAGATGGCGCGGCCGAAGGTAATCTCGTGGAAGTCATGGCCTGTACGGGCGGCTGTATCGCGGGTCCGTCGGTTATCGCGAATCCCAAAGTCGCCGCTGCACAGTTAAGAAAAGGGTGCTAGAAAAGTTTCAACAATTTTGATAGCAGTACCAACAGGATTGATAGCAGATATAAAAATACCCGTCCGGAATGGACGGGTATTTTTCGCTCCCCCGAGGTGATTCGAACACCTGACCCAGTGGTTAACAGCCACTTGCTCTGCCGACTGAGCTACAGGGGAATGACGCGTTTCCGCATCGCCGGGAATCGCTCCCGACGAGGAGAAAACTACCCCAAAGACAAAAAAAAGTCAAGCGTTTCACTCTTCATGCATACCGGTTATTTCCTGTATGCGTGAGCGGACCTCATCCACTACCATTCCGTATTTATCGTCCAGAGCACGTTTTGCCCGGGAAAACGCCGATGCATACTCAGGGTCCTGATTAAGCTCCATGGGGACCGCCTGGCCGTATCGCCGGGCTATTTCCTGCTGCTTCGCGCGAAGCTTCGGCATGAACTGCTGTTCGAGCGCCGATTTGGTCTGCTCCCATTCGGACAGGTACTGCTTGAATATCTGTTCGACCTGTCCGAACATCGCGGCTATTCCCTGGCCGGGAATGAGGGCTTCAAGACCGGCGCCGATTCTTGCCGTTTTTTCCGTATCGGATTCCTCGACGGGCAGTTTTACCGCGGCAAGCAGAATGGATACGGCTCCCTCCAGGACACTCTCGCGCCGGTCTGAAGCTGTGTTGTCAAAAGATTTTTTCAATTCTTCTGCGTCGCCCGTTTCCAGATAATGGTTTGCGAGGCGTTTGCCGTCGTTTCGGTATTCACGATTCTGTATGCTCGAAAGATCGCCTTCAATATGGGCGGTTTTTTCGAGTGCAATTTCGAGTGCTGACTTTATTTCTCCCATACACGCTCCTTACCGTTCAAATATATCTATACATCAGTATAGAGGCAATCGACGGAAATATCATGCGTTTCACCGGGGACCCGGTCAACAATCTGCAGTGAAAAACCGACACCGGCAAGGGTAATGGCATCACGCCGGTCTGCGTACCGTACGAGGAGCGAGGCAAAAAATCGGTCATAATAGCCGCCGCCTCGTCCGAGCCGGTTCCCCTTCCGGTCAAACGCGAGCGCCGGAACGAGCACCAGGAGCGGGAACTCCGGTTCAAGCGTTGAGTCGGCAGGATCGGGAGAAAAATAACATGGGGTACATTCGAGCGGTTCGGGGATCCCCCAGCGGTTTTGTTCAAACGGTCCCGAAGGGCTGAAAATCCGGTGGAAACGCATCTGTTCGCCGGCTACCCGGGGAACGGCGACGGGAATGTCTCTTGCCAGCGAGGTTTGTATGGCTTGTCGGGGATCCGCTTCGGTTCCGAAGGGCAGATAGGCGAAGAGGGTTGCGCAGGTGTCCGGTGTAACAAGCTGCCCTTCGCGGAACACGGATGATGGTTTTTCAAAATGTATGGCGGATATGCTTTCAGGTCGGTCACGGTGCGAGCGGAGCAGGAGGTTTTTGACGGTTTTACGGAGCAATTCCTTTTCTGTCACACAGTGTCCTCATGATCCGTCTTCGAGAAGGCGGAGATACTGTTCCTTCAAAATGATGACGCAGTCTTCGCGGCGCGCGTTTCCGCGGACAATATCCTCGGCGAGCGCACGGCAGTTCGGGGCGCCGCAACAGCCGCAGTCAAGACCGGGAAGTGTTTGATATATCGCTTCCATTTCTTCCATCATGCGCATTGCGGTACGATAGTCCTTGTCAAGAAGAAGCGCGGGCCGCGCGTGAAGTGTTTCGGCAAGCACGCAGGAGTCTGCCATCGATTCCCGTTTTCCGCGTTCTTCGGTATCGTCCGCGGGAACCTGGTGTTCATGGGCTGCAAGGCTGTGCCGGGCGAGTGCCGGCTGAACCGCGGCGAGCGGTCCGCCTACACAGCCTTCTTCGCAGGCCATCAGCTCGATAAAATCAACATGATTCAGGGTTCCGTCCTCTACGGCTTCGAGTATGGCCCGGCACTGATCCATGCCGTCCACGGAGAGGGTTTCGTATTCTCCGGAGGGCACCACGGAGAGGGCCTCGCCTCCAGCGCGTCCCCAGGCAACTTCGGGGGCGAAAACAGGCTCTTCGGAGAAGACCGACTCTGTTGCTGCGCCGGATTCTCCGGGCGTATCCGATTCACCCGCGGGGGTGCCTGTTGATACCGGTGCGTTTTTTAGTGCTTTCAGAAGCGCCAGGTGTACATCCTTCATGGCAAATACGGCATCGACCCGGGACGGGCTGCCGCTTATCGGCGCGACGGTTTCGGTTATCTTGCCTGCGCAGGGGGAAATGAAATAGCAGCCGATTTTCGCGTCTGGCCCGAGCTTTTCCCGGGCGGCAAGTTTGGCGAGGCGTGCGGCAAGTTCCATGGGGGCGATAACCGGTACAATATGATCGAGAAGAGAGGGAAATCGAATCTGGATAAACTTGATGATGGTCGGACAGCTGGAAGAGATGAGCGGTCGGGGAAGGTCCGGGTACAGAGTCCGGTCAAGAAAGAGGCGGGTTGCCGCCGAGATGGCGGTGGTGACTGCCGAAACCGGATACACGGCGTGGAAGCCGAGCGTCCGGAGCGCGGTGTGTATGGCCGGAACCGTGAACTCTGCCGGGAACTGACCGTACAGCGAGGGCGCGGGAAGGGCGATGTGATAGTCAAATCCGCTTTCCGGCGCGGTGTTCATGAAGTGGATGAAGTCCGCGGTAAGGGCCTGTTTGGCATGATGGGGACAGCGGCGGAT
>MWCL01000067.1 GCA_002070025.1 Spirochaetes bacterium ADurb.Bin215 | reverse complement strand
TTATTCCCGCCTCGGCGAGATAAACGAACGGGCAGCTGCGATCAACCATCTGTTCGAAGCGCCGTTTTATATAGAGTCGCTGCCGGTTCACAGCTCGGTCAGCATCGGTATTTCGGTGTATTCCATGCACGGCACCAATCCGGTCGAACTGCTCAAATTCGCGGACATTGCCATGTACCGGTCAAAAAAAGAGGGGAAAAACCGGGCCGTCCTTTTCAACATCAACATGATGGCTCCCATTTCGGATCGCATGCGGATCGGCGAACAGCTGCACTCCGCGCTGGGCAACAGCGAATTTGAACTCTACATGCAGCCCCAGATCCGCCCGGAGTCCGGGAAAATTTCAAGTTTTGAATCACTGATCCGGTGGAATAATCCCGTCCTCGGAAAGGTCCCGCCGGACATTTTCATCCCGGTCGCCGAAGAGAGCCACCTCATCCTGCCGATCGGGGAATGGGTTCTCCGCGAATCCTGCCGGTTTATCCGCCGGATTCAACAGTCGGGATATCCGGACATTGGTGTTTCGGTCAACATATCCATTCTCCAGCTCATACAAACAAACTTTCCGTCGATTGTTCAGCGGATTCTTGACGAAACTGGACTCAATCCCGAGCTTCTTGAGCTGGAATTGACCGAAACCGTGCTTATTGAGTCGTTTCAACAGGTAAAACAACCGCTTGAAAACCTTCGTACGCTCGGTATCCGGCTCGCGCTCGACGATTTCGGCAAAGGATACTCCTCCCTGAGCTACCTGGAGCAGCTGCCCATCGACGTGCTCAAGATAGACAAGACCTTCATAGACGGTATTTGCGAGACGAACGGAGACTGCTCACTGACCGGAAATATCGTTGAAATCGGCAAAAAACTCGGACTCCAGGTTGTCGCAGAAGGCGTGGAAACGGCCGGTCAGCTCAAATATCTGACCGAACAAAAATGCGACAAAATTCAGGGCTGGATTTTCAGCAAGGCACTCTCGCTGGAAGATGCCGAACTATTTATACGGAATAATCTTGATCCTGGCCGGTAAAACGCGCGAGGAAGCTCTTCGTCCGGTCGCTTTCGGGGTTTCCGATAACCAGTGACGCGGGCCCTTCCTCGACAATAACCCCGTTATCCATGAATATGACGCGGTCAGCCACATCCCGGGCGAAGAACATTTCATGCGTCACGATAACCATGGTCATGTTCTCCCGGGCCAGATCGCGGATAACCTTGAGGATTTCGCCGGTCAACTCCGGATCAAGGGCGCTTGTGGGCTCGTCAAAAAAAAGAACCTCGGGATCAAGGGCAAGCGCTCTGGCTATTGATACCCGCTGTTGTTGTCCGCCGGACAGTTCAAAGGGATATGCGCTTTCCTTGTCGGAAAGCCCCATTTTAGCCAGCAGGTCGTGCGCACGCCGTTCGGCGTCTTTTTTACTCCGGCGCAGAACATGGATCTGGGCTTCGGTAATGTTCCGGAGCACCGAAAAATGCGGAAAGAGATTGAAGTTCTGGAAGACGAGGCCCACGTTGAGACAAATGGAACGCAGCACGGACGCCGGAGCATACACCCCGTTGTGTACCATGTACTCCCCGCCGATCGACACGGTTCCGCCGCTCACGGTTTCCAGATGGGTAATGCACCGCAGGAGTGTCGATTTTCCCGAACCGGAAGGCCCGATTACCGCAAGTACTTCTCCCTGGTGTACGGAAAACGAAATTCCACGCAGAACTTCAAGGGTTCCAAAGGTCTTCTCGAGATTTTCTACGCGGATTACTTCCATGATCGCACGGCTCCTTGGTTAGCGGTAGTAGGACAGCTTTTTTTCAATGCGGGCAAACACCAGCGAAACCACCCAGTTCATGACAAAGTAGAATACCCCGGCGACAAAAATGGGCATGGTGGAAAATTGACGGGCGGATGCGTTTTGCGCCGTACGGAACAACTCGGCCACGCCGATTGTCTGGGCAAGCGCAGTATCCTTGACCAGGGTTATTACCTCATTCCCCGAGGCTGGAATGATGCGTTTTACCACCTGGGGAAGAACAATGCGGAAAAACGTCTGCGCGCGCGTGAACCCGAGCACTTTTGCCGCTTCATACTGTCCCGCGGGGATCGACTCTATTCCGCCGCGGTAGATTTCCGCGAAATACGCGGCATAATTGAGCACGTAGGCGACAATGACGGCGACAAAGCGGTTGAATGAAATACCGAGCAGATAAAACGGCGCGAAATACACAAATATGAGCTGCAGGATGAGGGGGGTACCCCGCATGACCAGCAAGTATCCGTTGGTCAAACCGCTCGCGAGCCGGTTCCGCGACATGCGCGCGAATGCCGCCGGCAAAGCCAGCGGCAGGGCAAACACGAGCGTTAACAAGAAAATTTCAAGAGAAACCAGGGTGCCCTGGAACATGGCAGCAAGCATTTTTGTCATGTGAGCCCCCCGGTTTCCGGATGATCCGGTTTATTTTCCGACAATGGAAATGTCGGCGCCGAACCATGTTTTTGCGATACCGGCAATGGTTCCGTCCGTAGCCATTTCTTCAAGAATGCGCTGTACTTCGTTTCTCAACGCCGCGTCATTTTTCCGGAACCCGATCCCGTATTCTTCTGCCGCAAGGTCTTCAGCAAGGATACGGTAGGCCTTTCCCGACCGGTTGATGTTGTCGTTCGCGACCATGAGATCCATAACAACGGCATCAACGCCCCGTGCTTCGAGGTCCATGAGGGCAAGCAGATTGTCCTTGAACTCCACAACGCCTTTGAGCGAAGCGCGGAAATCCGCATCGTCTTCAAGGGCATTCGCTGCGGAGGATCCGGCCTGAAGACCGACGGTCTTTCCCGAAAGATCCTTGAGTGTCTTTACCGGTGAATCTTCCCGAACCACCAGAACCTGTGCATTTTTCAGATACGGTTTCGAAAAGTTGATCATCTTTGCCCGTTCCGGGGTAATGGTAAAGCCGTTCCAGATACAGTCGATGTTTCCGGTATTGAGCTCCTGTTCCTTCGCGTTCCAGTCAATCGGCTGGAGTTTGAGCTCGACGCCCATGCGTGACGTTACTTCCCGCGCGAGATCGATGTCGTAACCCACAATTTCGTTGTCCTCATTGCGGAATCCCATGGGGGGAAACGAATCATCGAGACCGAGTACGAAAACGCCGGAATCCCTGATTTTGACAAGCGAATTGTCCTCACCGGAATCGCGGGTTCCCCCGGCGAAAACAAAAGCCGCGCAACAGAGCGCGACAGCAATACATGCAAATTTTTTCATGATACTCTCTCCTTCTTGAAAGACCATACTAGCCGTTTTCAGGCGGTCTGTAAATATTACACACTCAGCGGATCGTTCCCCGGAGCGTCCGCGCCAGTTCTTTCCACACAATCTTGTCTTGTGGTTCGAGCGCGGAAAAATCCTCCTGCCGCCCCCAGGCGGAACAGTCCACGAAGCGTTTTGAACGTTCCAGGAGCGTTTCGAACCGTTCCCGCTGGAAATCTGACAGCCAGCGGGGAAGCTTTTTTGTCAGGGACAAGAGGCGGCGATAGTGGGGAACACAGAGCCCTTCCGACGCGGTAAAGATGGCGATGAACTCTTCTTCATTCCGGTCGGCAAGATAGCCGAGAAACTCCTGTTCTACCCGATTGCTTTCTTCGCAGGCCGGACACACACCCTTGAAGCGCGGTACGCGTTTTCTGGAAAGCTCGGGCAGTATGGTCGTCAGTACATCCACTCCCAGAATGGCCACCGCGAGCCCGTCGCGAAACGATTCAAGATTCGCTGCATGACGGTCGCAAAAACCTCCGGAAGCGCGGTACTTTGCCCGGAAACCCCGGTCCGAAACATGCTCAAAAAGCATGTTGTCGATGTACCGTTCCGCACGTTCATTGATGATGCCGCATACGGGACAGCCTTCATTGCCGCACGCCTTTTCAAGCGCGAACCAGTTTACGTGTTTTTCGTTATCCACCGCGCGGCCTATACCTGATAGTCGACCGCGTTGCGGGTCAGCTTTGCCCTGGCGATGACCTCCGCAACCTTGACATGGTCCGGGTGCACGGCATATGCCGAGAGATCTTCCGCCGAGTCAAATTCGCTTATCAGAATGAGGTCGTCGGATGCGTCTGACGGGATGGCATTGATTCCCACCTCAAGACTCCTGATTACCGGGATTTTCCCGGGAAGAGCTTCCAGCTGCTGCTTGATATCCCGGCAAAGCTCGCTTTTCGGCTTGCCGTCCAGCTCGTCGCGGATTTTCCACATGACTATATGTTTTATCATTTACACACTCCCTGAAGCAAAATAGTGGTCCGTTACTATACCATGATTCAGGCGGATATGATATCCTGAGGGCCATTAATCTGGTACGCCAGGTATAAAGATGTTCAGGGAGACAGTATGGGATCCGATACGTTTTCAGAAATGTTTGAAAAGAGTCTTGCAAAAATGGACCGGCTTGAACCGGGCCAGGCAATAACAACACAAATCGTCGCAATTTCGGGCGATACCATTTTTTTACAGCTGAGCGGGAAAAGCGAAGGCGTTCTTGCCGCCGAAGAGCTCACCGACAAGGAAGGGAAACTCACCGTCGCGGAGGGAGACACCATCACCGTGTATTTTCTCGATGCCCGCGGAGGGGAATACCGCTTTACCACCCGGATTTCCGGCGAATCGGCAAATCAGGACATGCTCGAGAACGCATGGCGCAACGGCATCCCGGTTGAAGGGGTTGTTGAAAAGGAAATCAAGGGCGGTTTTGAAGTCCAGATCGGTAAATCGCGGGCATTCTGCCCCTTTTCCCGGATGGGCGGACGCCAGAGCGGCGAAGAGTCTCCGGTTGGAAGGCACCTTTCCTTCAAGATTACCGAGTACAAGGACAACGGCCGGAACATTCTCGTTTCCAACCGTGCCATCCTGGAAGAGGAAAAAAAGAGCAGCATCGCCGAACTGCGAAAAACGCTGCGAACCGGCGAAACAATAACCGGCACCGTCATCTCGATAGAATCCTTCGGCGCCTTTGTGGACATCGGCGGATTCAAGGCGCTCCTGCCCGTCTCGGAAATATCCCGGAGCCGGGTCGACGATGTGTCGTCGGTCCTGTCCCCCGGACAAACGGTTGAAGCGGTTATTCTCCAGATGGACTGGGAACGCGAGCGGGTAACCTTGAGCATGAAAGAGCTTGAGGACGATCCCTGGGAAAAAGCGCGTGAAAAATATCCTGCCGGGTCCCGGCATACCGGAACCGTGGTACGGGTTACCGACTTCGGCGCCTTTGTCTCGCTCGAACCCGGACTCGACGGACTGCTCCATATCTCGGAACTCCGCGGAGACGACCGCTCGTTCGCCATCAAGAAGGCGGTAAAAACGGGAGAAACGCGCACGGTTGAAATACTGGATGTGGATAGCGCAAACCGCCGCATTTCCCTCCGGCAGGTTTCCTCGCTTGAACAGGACAAAACGGCGCAAACCTACCTTGCCGGCGACACGGTTTCCGACACCTACAATCCCTTCGCGAATCTTCTCAAAAAGAAGTAGATCCGGCGAAAATCAGGCAGGGCCCCAGGTGATCTCGAGGGTACAGTAATCGGTATCCTCCGAGTACACCCGGTGGCGGCTCCTGCCCTCCCCGGTTTCCGTATACACCAGGGCGGCCGAGGAGGGAGCGAGTTCCCGGCGGTACTGCACCCGCGCCGCTGCCGGAACCTTTCCGCGAAGAAAAGTCTCCGGCAGAGAATCGATCGCCCATTCAATATAGCGGACGTTGTTTACATGACCGTTGGTATCCATGTCGCTGTACGAAGACAGAACGTCCCGCGGAACCGCTCCGTCCGGTACATCAATGACCGGAACATCCTCTATGGCGACAAAGGCCTTCGCTTCTTCGGTCGCCAGAAATTTTTCCAGCTGGTCTTCCGGAATGCGGATTGGTCGGCGGCGTACCGTATCCACCAACAACCAGTTTGACCGGGCTTCCGCGAGTATGGTTCCGTCTTCGGCACGCATGCGGAACTCGCGGTCAGCCATGAATGATTTCATGGCATGTACCCGTGTTTCCACGAGAACGGTCTCCCCGAAACACGGCAGGGCATGGACTTTCACGTCCCATTTTATAAGCATCCAGCCGCAATGATTTTTCTCATAGTAATCGAGATCGAGCCCCCGCTCGGTACTGTGCAAAATGGCGATATCCTCAAAATACTGGATGAGCGCCGGAAGCGTCAGCCGCCGGTCCGCGCCCGCTTCGTAGTAATGAACCAGATAGTTTCTGTTGAATTGCATGGATCCCTCCTGATGAATTACCGGTTTAATAATGATATACTTTTTTTTATGACGTACCCGTACCATACCACAACACAGGATTTTCTGCACGGACGATTCTTTGTCGTTCTCGGCGTTATCATGATTCTTGCGGTTACCGGCTGTGCGTCATCGCCCCGTATGGGGGTTTCACGTATCCGCGAGGTGACAATGGAGATACCCGGGCTGCCCGCGTCGCTCGCCGGCTACCGGATTGCCTTTGTGTCCGATATCCATTACGGGAATCGCTTCCCCGCAGAACGCATGGAACGCCTCGTCGCCGCGGTAAACGCTTCCGCCGCCGACGTTATCCTCATCGGCGGCGACAACACCCTCGGCACGGCCCAAATAGCACCCTTTTCCCGGCTCGCGGGCGGCTTTACTGCGCGTCACGGCGTGTACGCCGCCCTGGGCAACCACGATTTTTACAACAGCCGGAGCCGATCCATTCAAACCCTGCGCAGGGAAGGAATCGTTGTACTCGACGAGTCAGTTGTTGAAACTCCGGCCGGCCTCACGGTCGCCGGCATTAATGATCTTCGTGACCTGTACCCGGTGATGGGGCGGTTCCGGGACATACTTGATCCGGAGGAAACGACCGTCCTCATCTGCCACAATCCCGACTTTGCCGAGGAAGGCGATCTCTCATCCTTTGATCTCGTTCTCTCGGGTCACACGCATGGCGGGCAGATTACCTTTTTCGGCTACGCGCCGGTCATACCCTCGGCGTATGGGCAAAAATACCGGACCGGCACCGTGTATGCACAAGGAAAACCGGTCATCATCTCCAACGGCGCGGGGTACAGCGGAAACGGCATTCTTCGTTTCAGGCTTTTTGCGCCGTCAGATTTTCTTCTTGTAACGCTACAACCGAGACCCCCCGGGTCAGATCGCTGACCGCCGTGCGCAGAGCATCGGCGCCATCAGCCGGAACACGCCCGGAGAGATACACGCCGGTGGTGAACTCCTCCCGGTCAAGCTCGACACGCAGTTCAGACATCTTTCGGCGGAGCGGTTCATACACATCGTAGGGAACGGTACAGGAAAATTGACGCGTACTCACAAGGGGCACGGCGACGACCGCCGCGAGTACCGCTTTCGCGGCTTCCGTATAGGCCTTGACGAGTCCGCCCGTTCCGAGTTTGGTCCCGCCGAACCAGCGGGTAACCGTAATGAGACAGTTGGTTATTCCCGAACCCTTGAGCACTTCCAGCACCGGACGGCCGGCGGTTCCCGCGGGCTCGCCGTCATCCGAGCAGCCGAGAATTTCTCCCCGCGCACCCACGGCAAAAGCGTGTACTACATGAGAGGCGTCGGCATGGTGCTCCTTACGCGAACGGAGAGCGGCACGCGCGTCTTCCTGGGACGTAACGATCACCGCCTCGGCAAGAAACCGCGAGTTCCGGATTACCAGTTCGGCCGAAGCGTTTTCCGCGAGAGAGCGCATCCTACTTGCTCGTCATGTTGATTACATCGGACCAGGCGTCCGGGGTTCCTTCCTTGAGGAGCTTCTTTACCCGTTCAAGGAATATCTGTGTAGGCTGATCTTCGGGATCAAGTTCCAGGCATTTGGTGAACATATGCAGGGCATCGGGGAATTTTTTCGCGCGGTAGGCGTCGATTGCGAAGTTGAACCGGTCCGCGAGCGCAACCTGATCGGGTTTCGCTTCTCCCCGCACCCCCATGATATTGTACAGCTGTACCGGCGTATCAATACCCACAACCCGGACCCGGTCAAGCTTCCTGCCGAGGAACATACCGCCGGTTTGCTCCCAGGTCGATTCGGAAACGAGAATCCAGGTACCGTATTGCTTGTTTACCCCTTCCAGACGCGCGGCGAGGTTTACGTCGTTGCCCATGATGGTATAGTTCATCTTGTTGTCCGTACCCATGTTGCCAACAACCATGGCGCCGGTATTGATACCGATGCGCGTATATATGGGCATGGGTGTTTCACCGGCGGCAAGCATCTCCTTGTTGAGCGCGAGTTCCGCTTCCTTCATGCGCACCGCGGCAAGACAGGCGCGCGACGCGTGGTCGGGCAAATCGAGGGGCGCACCGAAGAACGAAACAATCGCGTCACCGATGTACTTGTCTATGGTCCCCTTTTGTTCGAGCACTATATCGCTCATGACCGTAAGATACCGGTTGAGAATTTCTACCAGGTGTTCCGGGGTAACCTTCTCGGAAAGCGTCGAGAAACTCTTGATGTCGGTGAAGAGCGCCGTTATCTGTTTTTCGTGCCCGCCGAGCTTTAATAGCGACGGATCTTCGACGATCTGGTTAACAACGTCCGATGACAGGTACATGGTGAAGGCTTTCCTGAGGAAGCTCTTCTCCTGTTCGGAGAACACGAAGCGGAGGATGGAAACCAGCAGGAAGGTAGCGAATACCGACAACAGCGGAACGAATACCGGCAGGTATATGTTGAATACCGCCATGAGAAAAACCGCAAGGCCGAAAACAAAAATCGTGGACGAAATACCAAGCGTCATCCGTCCGCGGAGCGACTTGATTCTTCGGTAGGTAAGGGCGTTGACATAACAGATGAGAATGGCAACGAGCCAGGACATCCACCCGGGCAGCGGCGTTATGAACTGACGGCTCATGATCGTGTTGAATATATTCGCGTGTGTTCCCACATTGGGATACAGTTTCTCGAACGGTGTAACTCCGAGATCCGAGGTTCCTACCCCGCTGTATCCGAATATGCAGAACCGCTCACGGCACATTTCATCAAGCATTTTGTACTGTTTATTGTACGCAGCAAGATCCTGACGGTAAATTTCAAAGTTCTTGCGTATGCTTGCGCTCATGTCACGCCACTGGTCCTCGCCGGTCGCGTCCGCAACCCGTTCGAGCGTTTCATAAATCTCGGTGTCATAGCCGCCGGAAAGGAATTCGCCGTAATCGGCAAAAAAGGAAGCCCGTGCCGCAAAATACCCGTCATGGTCGTTCCGTTCACCTGAAAGCAGCGCAGCTTTCCAGTCATGGAGATCACTATAGACCGACTGGAGATAGAGGACGGCGTCATGATAGGAAAGATAGCCCTGCGCGGTCTTGATTCCCATTGCCTCCATGGCCGCAAGATTGTCAATGAGTTTTTCTTCGATGTCGTCGCACGCGTACAGCGCGAATACGGAGATGCTCTTGAAGCTTCCTTCCTCCGGATTATCCTTTACCGAGAATTTCTTCTTGAGCCAGTTGATGAGCAACCGGCCGTCCTCATCGAGCGGAATTACCAGGTCACGGCGGACGCCGGAGGCGGGATCCGCAGGGTCGAGGGCGTTTTCCAGAATGAGCCGGTAATCCTTCCGGACCATCCGTTCAGGATCGAGAATGTGGAGGATCGGCGCGAAAACCAGCTGGGCCACGTAGGCGCCTTCATGTTCAACGAGCAGCGGGATACGTCGCCGCACACCATCCTCGTCAATGTACACATTCGGGAAACCGGCGCCGGCCACCCGTTGAATTAGTGAAAGAATGGCCGGTGAAATACCTTTTTCAAACTGGCTGTCCTTGCGGGTTTTCTCGTTTTCAGCGTCTATGAGACGGTGCGGGTCCACCACATTGGAAAAAAGGAGATTGTCACGAACCCACTGTTCAGCCTTAACGGCATCCTCATTTTCGTTTATCCGTTCAGTGTTGATGGTCAGGTAGGTATGGGCAAAAAAGGCGATGGCGTCCGCGAAATATGCGTCGTTGTCGCGGAAAATATTTCCGGTTATTTCGTCGGAAAGTCCGCCCAGCCGGGAATTGATGTAACTGATCATTTCTTCGGAAATCTCCGGCACATAGTCTTTGGGGATACTGCCGTCATGAACTGCCGTGGCAAATTCGTCAATATACGAAAGGATTTCCTCCTGAACTTCCCGGTAGTCTTGCGGAAACTGACTTCGTACATAGTCGCGGTTCACCCCGGTTTGCCCCGGGGAGAGGTACTCGATATCGAATACGGCATGGGTTCCGCCGGCCTCACGGAGCCGGATGAGTATGTCTGCGATAACATCGCGGCTCCAGGGCCAGGCTCCAATTTCCTCGATTGCCGCATCGTCAATATTAACGAGAAGGATATCATCCCGTTCTCGGGGAGCGGTCTTGAGATGCAAGAGTGTGTCGTACATGCTGTTTTCCGTATTGCTCCCGGAGGGGGAAATTGACAACAGGATAAACACGACAAGCGCGATGAGGGCGGAAAAGTATTCCAGCTTTTTCTTGAACAAATCCCTGAAAGACATACGGTGTTCCATGGGACACTCCTTAATCGGCGGTATCGTAGTAAAAGTATAGCACACCGGTGAAATTATGCATAAATCTCTCAAAAAAGTCTTTTTTTTTGGATTTTTACGATATACTATACCATAAGAGAGGTGTCCAATGAACCTGACAAAAAGTATTGGAGCAACCCTTCTGTCGCTTCTGGTTCTCCTTCCGGCTCATCCGGAAATACTTACCTGGAGAGCGAATGTAGGGCAGCAGTATGAAACAAAGATTACCCTCAAGGAATCAGTCATCGGGCTGGATTCCATCTCGGAAAAACCCGCGCTGGTAACCGTGAATGCCCTCTATCAGGAAGAAGCGGCCAGGAACCAGAGCACCATTCCCCACCTGAAAGGCATGCCGTCTTTTCCCCGGACCTCGGTTGAACCGGGAAGCTCCTGGAAAGCGGACACAACCATTCTCTACGATCTTTCAGCCTTCGGTCTCAAGGAACCGCTTGCCGTTACCGTCAAGGTCTCGGTGGAGAACATCCAGTTCGAACCCGATTCAGCGGTTCTGGTGGAGGCCGAACGGAATAAGCTTTCAGGAATCGGAAAGGTTCTTTCAGCGCTCGGAGAACGGAAACTGAGCATTGTGGGACACGCGGCAGCAGTTCCCGGATCAACCGAAGAGGAACTGCGGGAACTTTCATCCGCACGGGCCGCTTCAGTGGCGTCGTATCTGGTTGATTCGGGATTCAGAACCGCATCATCCGTTGTATCAAACGGAGTCGGCGGCTCAAAACCGCTTGATTCAAATGAAACCGCAGAAGGCCGCCGGAAAAACCGGCGGGTTGAGATTATAATTCTTGATGAGGAGAACAACCAATGAGAAAATGTATCGCCTGTTTGCTGTGTCTCTTTTTCGTCGTTCCGGTTTTCAGTCAGACAGCGTCGACTATTTCCGAAATACTTGAAAAGGATGCCGCAAGTTATCTGGACTTTTCCTATCTGATTGTCGCGGAAGCCGGCATGGACAGCACCCCGTTCGAAGCGTACACCTGGTGTGAACGATTCGGAACGTTTCCGCTCGGCGACACGCCGGATTCTCCCATAACCGCCAAAACGGTATCCCACTTCCTGATGAAAAATTATGAACTTGGCGGCGGTCTCATGTGGTCGGCAACCCAAAGCCCCCGGTACGCCTGGAAAGAGATGAAGGCTAACGGATTCTGGCGGAAGTCGTTCGATCCCGACCGTCAGCTTTCCGGACGTGAAACAGTGCAAGCCGTGAGCAAGTTTTTTGATGAAAACCCGGACGTCGTACTTCGTGAGCCTCCCGCCGCCGCGGCAAGCCATGACAATCGGG
>MWCL01000066.1 GCA_002070025.1 Spirochaetes bacterium ADurb.Bin215 | reverse complement strand
ATGCTGGTGCCGGTAATACCGGCTACCGGTTCCCAGGCGAGAAGTACGTCTCCACCGTCGGTTTTTGCCGAAAGCTGCGAAACCACCGGGGGAGGGGGAACATCCTCGTCAATTCCGGGTAAATCCTCCGCAAAGAACGCGGAGGACATGAATGCAAGGATAACGGCAATGAAACGAATTTTCACCTGATGTGTCATACAATCATTTTCGCAGTTAATTGATGATTTGACAAGATAATTTCTTTCCCGTATGCTTACATCCATGTTTGTTTCAGTCGTACTTGATCCCGGAGGAGAAGAATCCGCCCGTCAGCTTGCCGAGATGCTTGCCACCTACGGTTTTGAGAAAGCGCAACGGGCCTGCTGGGAATCAGCAACCATCAACGAAAAAACACTCGCAAAACTCAAACAGGATATTGACCGGATAACCGACTATTATGATTCGGTTCGGTTGTACCAGTTTCCCGTGGAAGGTAGTTTTGCCGTAACTTATTTGATGAAAAAGACCTGGAAACGGATAGTAATCAAACCACCTGCCGGCGCACACCGTCCGGCGCGATAAGGAGTCTCACCATGTTGCTGCAAGAGTTCAAGGGTCCCATAGCTGAAGTTAAAGCACAAATTCTCGAAGTATGGGGGCGTCTTTGACCCTGATCAGATACGAAAACTGATTACCGAAAAAGAAGAACTTTCTTCAACCGAAGGCTTCTGGAACGACCAGAAAAAAGCGGAAAAAACAATGTCCGATCTCCGTTCTCTCCGAAACAGAATAGATCCGTGGGAAGAACTCCTCGAAAAGGTTCAGGATCTTGAAGCACTTTTCGAGTTGGCCGAAGAAGCCTCCGATGATTCAATGATACCCGAGCTGGAACAGTCCCTGGACGCGGTAAACCGCGATTTCGAGAAACTTTCCATTCTCAACATGATGTCCGATGAAGTGGACCGGAACAGCGCATTTTTGACCATTCATGCCGGTGCCGGCGGAACCGAGGCCTGCGACTGGGCGCAAATGCTTGCCCGGATGTATGTCCGGTGGGCCGAGCGCAGGGGATACAAGGTTGATACCGTTGACATGCTTGAGGCCGACGGTGGTATTAAATCGATAACCTATCAAATTTCCGGCGAGTATGTTTTCGGATACCTCAAGGGAGAAGCCGGCGTCCACCGTCTGGTGCGGATCAGTCCCTTCGATTCGGCGGCCCGGCGTCATACTTCTTTTACTTCCGTATATGCGTTTCCCGTTCTTGATGATACAATAGAGGTCGATGTACGTCCGGAAGATCTCCGGGTCGATACGTATCGGGCAGGCGGCGCGGGCGGACAACATGTTAACAAGACGGATTCCGCCGTCCGTTTTACCCACTTGCCAACCGGAATTGTTGTCGCCTGCCAGACCGAGCGAAGTCAGCTCATGAACAGGCAGACGGCCATGAGTATCCTCAAGGCACGGCTCTATGAGTATTACCGCGAGGAAAAAGAAAAGGAAAACATGAAGTTCGCGACGGAAAAGAAGGATATTTCCTGGGGCAACCAGATACGATCGTATGTTTTTCAACCCTATACCATGGTAAAAGATCACCGGACAAAACACGAATCAGGAAATATTCAGGCGGTAATGGACGGTGATCTTGATCCGTTTATGGAAGCCTGGCTCAATATGAAGTGGAAGGGCAAGCCCCTGGAAGGAGAAGAAGACGATCTATGATCGCCATTGTGTGTCGTTCAAGCTATCTTGCCTCAACAATGTCTGCAATGCTCTGCGGAGAACGGTCCATGTGGTTTGGTACGGATGATACGATGCCGGATCCCCGGCGCCGTCTTTCGGATGCGCTTGTGAAAAACCGGGTGTCGGTTGTGTTTTATGAGCCATCTTTCTTCGTAGATCCCGCTCCCTATCGTACAATGAGTCCATCAACACGTTTTGTTGTTCTTGCCGGCCCCGGCGAGGAGTCGTCAGGAAGGGATGCTCTTGCGTTCGGAGCGGCTGCAATGCTCGCAAAACCGGTTGATACAGGGGCGGTGAACGGGGTTTTCCAGCTTGTTTCGGTCTGATACATCGTTAACGGTATTGATCCTCACGGCCGTATTGTCGGTTTGTTTCTCCGCGCCGGTTTTTTCCGCGGAACGGGAGACATGGGTTCTCGCAGCCGAACCTTTCTCGACCAAGGATGTACCTGAAGTGTATCAAACACATGCGGAAGTTCTTCCCCGCATGCTCCTTTCGTATCTTGGTCGAATAAGCGCACGTAATGTATTACCCGATGAAACACAGTCAAGAAAACTCCAGGAACTGAATGATAGTCGCATACAGTATCTTCTGGAACGAAACGAACTTGAAAAATCTCGCGATGTTCTTCTGCTCAGCGACGCGACGCGCGCGTCCAAAAAGAAAAGCCGGAGAGATCTGGATAAAAAAATTGAAGAAAAAAACGTTCTGATAGCCGAAACGGAAGAGGCCATCCTTCGTCAAAAAAACGAGGACAAAATAGTCGAAGAATCCCTGAAAGATCTTGTTCTCTGGAAAGACGGAAAGGAACTGTACAAACCGATGGAAAAGGTATCTCTCGCCCGCTCCCTTGCCAAAGACGGAATCTCCGGACTTGTTTCCGGCACCATCGAAGATATTGGCGGCTATTTGCTGATATCGGTAACGCTCGATACCGGGTATGGAAAAACACGCGACATTTTATTCCGCGAAGCCATGCCCTATGACGGCGTTGAGGAAATACTCGGCCGGTTAACAGCCCGACTGGTTCCGGAATTATCAAATCGGCGGCCGGTAACCGTTACATTTTCCATAGAACCGCCTGAAGCAAAACTCTTCATTGATGAACGGCTTGTCCCGGATCATACGGCGCCCGTAACCCTTTTTTCCGGCGAACATGCCATACAGGTTTCAGCGCCAGATTATGAAACAGCGGAACGGACAGCCAGTTTTGATACACTTGACCGTTACACCGTATCTGTAGCCCTTAAACCCTTGCAAACGGTAATAGTCGCATTTGAAACGGGTGAGCGCGGAGCCGATGTTTTTTTTGAGACGCGGCATTTCGGGACAACTTCTTTCACCGCAGAAATTCCGGCAAAAACACTGATAGGAGAAGCTCTTCATGGAGATGCAAGAACCTACTTCATTCATGAATATACAGATACAACAGAAGGAACACGATCAGTCATCATTCCTGTCAACCGCGTCAACACGGAACAACGCATAGAACGCCAGCGTAAAGTGCTCTACTGGTCGCTGGGTTTGCTGTACTGTTCATTGCCGGTTTCAATGATTTCCCGGGGTATTGCGATGAACAAGATGCAGGCATACAATGACGGCAGAATTGAACCGACGCAGGAAAATATCGATGAAATCAACAACTGGGTCATGGTTTCTGATATCAGCAGGGGCGTTTCAATCGCGCTCGGCGTCAATTTTCTTTTTCAGCTTGTCAGGTACCTTATCGCGGCTGATCAGACAATTCCCAAGTACACGATAGAACACTACAAGGAGTAAGGGCTTCCATGGCAAACAAATCATTTTCAGAAAATCTCCGCAACCTCTTCGGTATGCACCAACAGCCTGATGAATCATTTTTTGAAGACCTGGAAGACACGCTTGTTGAGGGAGACCTGGGAGCACGTACTGCGTACGCCATAGTTGAGGAGTTGCGGACCGTTTGCCGTTCGCACAACCTCTCCGGACGGGATCAAATAACCGCAGCGTTGACCGATCTCCTTTCACCCTGGGCACAGGAATATCATTTTGAAATTCCCGACGGGAAAGTTTCACTCATTATGGTATTCGGGGTAAATGGCGTGGGGAAAACGACAACCGTCGCAAAAATGGCATCTCATTTCATTTCGAAAGGAGTTTCCCCGATTGTTCTTGCCGCCGCTGATACCTTCAGAGCCGCGGCAATTGAACAACTTCAGCATCATGGTGATAAAACCGGCTGCCGGGTAATTGCACATCAGCATGGCGCCGATCCTTCGGCCGTGGTTTATTCTGCGGTAGATGCCGTACGGTCAACGGGGGGAGGGCTGGTTATCGCCGATACCGCCGGCCGCCTCCATAACAAGGAAAACCTCGTTCGTGAGCTTCAGAAGATTGACCGGACCGGATCGGGACGGGCAGACAGCGGGTGCTATAAAAAGGTTCTGGTACTCGATGCCACGACCGGCCTGAACGGTCTGCGCCAGGCAGAAGTATTTCATGAACACATCGGTATCGACGCTCTTGTACTGACAAAATACGATTCTACCGCCCGCGGAGGAACCATTCTCAGTGCCGGCAAAGAATTGTCCATTCCGGTTGCATTCATCGGCACGGGAGAAAAGTATCAGGATCTGGAGACGTTTGACGCGAAACGGTACATACGTGAATTCCTCGGAGACACATCGCGGTGAAAAACCTGTGTCCCGTACTCCTTTTTATCATGTTTTCCGCCATCCCGCTTGCCGGACAAGACAGCGGAACCTACACCCATACCGGGCTGGACGGGATTATTCTTGCAAAGTCGGACACCTGGTACTACGAGGAATTCGATACCGCGGGCCGCCCGGTGGAAGGGGTTCGCTGGGAAAAGAATGAAATAGTTGAAAAGACTACCTGGAGCTATTTTGACGATACGCAGCGGATACGTCAGTCTGTAACTACAACAGATGAGCTGATAACGGAAACCAGGTACGACCGCAATGGCAATGTGATCGAGATACGGGAAACAATCGTGCCTCCGGAGGAGGGCGACGAGGAAGTGAAACCTGCTATGGCAGAATCACGGGAAAAAGCCGAACAGAAGGACCGTGAACGGGTTATCACCTATTCCTATGATGAACGGAACCTTTTACGGGAAACCCTGACCCGGCAAGGCACCGTACTGATAAAAACAAGGTTTGACTATCAGGACGACGGATCATTATCCGAAAAAACCGTATTCAAAAACGGCGAATTGACCATACGCTACGTGTACCGTGACGAAGAAAACTGGACTGAAACCGTCTATCATGACGATCTGGTGGTATTGACCGTTGTATATCAGAACGGCGAACGTACAAGGATTCAATATGAAACATGGTAGATCATGGATAGGGTATATCGCGTTACGATTCGGATTCGCGGATTCCCGGGGAAGGAGTGCAGCGACCAGCGTTCTTTCCGCAGCCGGAATCGGGTTCGGCGTAATGACTCTCATCGTCATACTTTCCGTGATGAACGGATTCCAGATGGGATACATCGACAGCATTCTCGAGGTAAGCTCTTACCATGTCCGACTGGAAGGCGGAGAGGACGATATACGCAGAGCTGCAGGGCTGCCGGGCGTACGGACTGTTATTCCTTTTTCTGAAAATCAGGTACTCGTTCAGGGGAATTACGCACGACAGAGCGGCGCGCTCCTCCGGGGACTCCCTCCGGACGTTCTGGATCGTGATGCGCTTTTTTCGCACTATATGACGGTTCAACGGGGTACCTTTTCCCTTTCAGAGGAAGGATCGGTTGTCCTGGGTACCGAACTTGCCCGTCAGCTCGGGGTACAGGTTGGTGACATCATTTCAATTGTTGCGGTTTCCGGTTCTTCCGAAAACGATCTTTTCCCCGAAAACGCAGAGCTTACGGTGAGTGGAACCGCAAAGACCGGATACTACGAAATTGACAGCAGCTTCGCGTTTGTTTCAACAGAAACCGCCGCCCTGTTCGGCGTGAACCGCATCAATAAAGCCGGAGTAAAGCTTTTTGACCGGAACGCGGACGCCAGGTTCATGTCTCAGGTAGAACAGTCGATTCCCGGTCTGCATGCGGAATCCTGGAGAAGTTTTAACCGCTCATTTTTCGGAGCCCTCAGGGTAGAAAAGAACATGCTTCTCGTTCTTGTCATTCTCATTTTCCTGGTCGTCATGGTAAACATTTTTCATGCCATGCGGCGTTCCGTTTATGAACGCCGTGAAGAAATAAGCATACTTTCCGCGCTCGGCGGGCATCCCCGTGCAATTCAGCGTATTTTCATGTTCAACGGTTTCGGGATCGGGCTCGCCGGCTCGGTTACCGGACTATTGTGTGGTTTGTTTGTTGCCGCCAACATTAACGGGGTATTCACGCTTGCCGAATATATGGTCAACAGTGTCAGCCAGTTCCTGGAAGCACTATTGCTTTCCGATTCTTCCGAAGGGTTCTCGCTGTTCAGCCCCGAGTATTTCTATATGCAGGAAATTCCTGTACGGATATTTTTCGGTGAAGTTTTTTTTGTCTTTGTGTTCGGACTCTTTTCGGCGACCGCCGCCGCCTGGATTGCGAGTCTCAAAATTGCGTCAATGAAGCCTGCGGAGGTTTTACGATATGAATAAGCCCGTTTTGATAGTGGATAAACTGACCCGTTCGTTTGAAACCGCCGCTGAGCGCTTACTCATTCTGGATGAACTTGACCTTGTCGTTCCCGAAAAAAACAGGATCGTCATTCTTGGCGAATCCGGATGCGGAAAAAGCACCCTGCTCAACATCATCGGCGGTCTTGAAAATCCCGGCTCAGGGTCGATAACGGCCGGTCCGTTCAAGGTTGATCGTCTGGATGAAGCCGGGCTCGCGCAGTATCGCGGAACCTTTGTCGGACTGGTATTCCAGTTTCACTATCTTCTCAAGGATTTTACCGCGGTTGAGAATGTCATGCTTCCGGCATTCATGCAGGGTGTGAAAAAACGCGAGGCGCTCGAACGGGCAAAACAGCTGCTTTGCGATGTGAAACTTGAACACCGTATGGACCATTATCCGGCACAACTTTCGGGCGGCGAGCGACAGCGGGCTGCGGTTGCGCGCGCGTTAATCAATCAACCCTCGCTTGTTCTGGCAGATGAACCGACCGGAAACCTTGACCCGGCGAACTCGGATACCGTCATGGACTTGCTGTTTTCCGTCATATCAGATTACGGCAGTACGCTCATCATGGTTACCCATGATCAAAACACCGCCTCCCGTGCAGATTCAGCCTACCGGCTGGTAAACGGAAAGCTGGTTTTACAATGAGAACCGCTGTTTCGCTTCGTTTGGCATTGTCTTTTCTCGGAATGGGTTCCCGGAAACAGGAATCGCACGCGAGAAAGACTTTGTACGGAGCCATAGCGGGAATAGCAGTATCCATAATTCCCCTGATACTGGTTCTTGTTGTTTCTGACGGCATGATCGAGGGGATAACAAGCCGTCTTGTAGAGCTCTCTTCATCACATATACGTGTTATGGATTATTATCGTACATCCCGGGAATCCGGCACGGCCGCTGATTTTTCACAGTTTGCGTATTCCCTCGTCAACACGAATTCGGGCGGAACAATTACCCATGCATGGGGAGAACGGGAAGGCATGGCACTGGTTGTTGGCAAAGACGCACGTTCCGGTGGTACGATACGAGCGGTAGATCCATCCTGGTTTTCCGGTGAGAATCCGGCCATGTCGATTCTGGAAACAGTGGAAGGTCAGCGTCTACTCGCAGGGTCACATGATGCCGTTCTGGGGGAAAAGATCGCCCGGGACCTCGGGTTGAATGTGGGAGACACGTTCCGGCTGCTCACGTTCAAAACCACCGACGGGGGAAGAAGAGTACCCCGATTCACGCGTTTTACCCTGACCGGTATTGTTTCTTCCGGATATCAGGAACTGGACGCCTTGTGGGTATTCATACCCCTAGAGACCGGCTTCCAGATACTTCCGGAAGAATCTTCAAATACCTTTATCAATGTACGCACAAGCAATCCGTTCGGGACTATTGAACGATCACGAATCGAAGTACTCAAAATGCTCCCTGACGGCTTCCGGGTGTATACCTGGAAGGATTTGAACCGCTCCCAATTTCATGCCTTCACCACAACAAGGACGCTTCTTCTTTTCATCATGTTTTTGATATTGTTCGTTGCTTCGGTGAATATTTCTTCGGCACTGGTCATGTTGGTCATGGAACGCCGGAAGGAAATCGCAATAATCAAAAGTGTTGGCGGTTCACCCGCAACCGTGAGTTTCGCGTTTCTTTTGGCGGGGTATTTTACGGGGTTTTGTGGTATACTGGCCGGGTTGCCTGTCGGTGTACTTTGTGCGCTTCATGTGAATGAACTGCTGGCCTGGCTCGAGCGAGGGATCAACACTGCCAACAGGTTCTTTCATTCTCTCGCCGGAGACCCTGATACAATGCCGGTACAATTACTCGATCCTGCTTTTTATCTGGAGAACATTCCGGTAACGGTACGGTTCAGGGAGTTGTTTTTGGTTGCGGCGGGAACACTCGTGCTTTCCGTCCTGGTATCACTGCTTCCGGCAATCCGGGCCGGCCGTGAAAAGCCGCTTGATACCCTGAGGAAATTTTGATGAAATGCGATATTTGCCGCATACGTACGGCCGTAATCTTTGTACAGCAGGTTTCCCGTGATTCCTCCGTTGAGCTGCACCTGTGTGAACAGTGTGCGAGGGAACGAGGTTTTTCCACAACAGAAAACAGGATAGATATTTCCCTTGGCGGCCTTTTTTCGGATGTACTGGAAAAAAAGGACCCCGGCAGTGAAGACGCTAATACCTGCCCGAAATGCGGATGCACCCTTGATACTATCAAAAAACACCGGAAAACCGGATGCGCGGAATGTTACAGTCATTTCCGGGCGGAAATTATCGCATTGCTTCGTCAGGACGGAGTTGAATATGCCTATACGGGACCGCTTCCCGGCAAGAAAGACGGGGAAGCGGAGCGGCCGTCGGCCGAACAGCTCCGCCGGGAACTTCAGCGTGCCATTGAACGTGAAAACTACGAGCTTGCGGCATACTACCGGGATCATTTAAAATTACTGGAGCAACATTGATGCTTGATCGCTCTGTCCCGGCCGATGCCTGGTATACCGAAGAAGGACAGGACAATGATGTTGTTCTGTCCAGCAGGGTCCGTGTTTCCCGGAATCTTGACGGATTTCCCTTTCCCCTCGCCATAAAGGCCGACGATGCCGAGCGGGTTCAATCATTGGTATTTGACGCGTTCAATCATCTGGATAATCCCGACCAGTATCAAATTCTCCAGATGTCAAACCTGGACGCTCTTGGTAGGCGGATACTTTCCGAACGGGGCGTTATTGAAGCCGATTGCGGTAATGAGCCCTGGCGCGGGCTCATTGTGCGAAACGACGGGGTAGTGTCTGTTACGGTGAATATGGATGATCATGTACGAATATCCGCGTTTTCAGCCGGTCTGTCCCTGTATTCATGCAATAAGTCGGTCCGAACCATGGAAGAACTGCTCCAGAAAAAACTTGATTTTTCTTCCCTGCCGGGATTTGGCTATCTTTCTTCAAGCCTGTTCTCCACCGGAACGGGACTGAAAATCTCTGCGCTGGTTTGTCTGGAAGGTCTTGCGCTGAACGGTCTTCTTGACCGGATAATCCGTGATTTTCTCGCAAACGGATTTGTCCTGAAAGGGTTTTACGGACAGCAAAACGGATTGTCCCTCGGTTGTCTGTATCAAATCTCGAATCTTTCGGCGTCCCGGGGAGACAGTGATTCCCAGTTGTTAATCATGAATCAGGCGGTATCAAAACTGGTAAGCCTTGAACGTAAAAGCCGATCTGAACTGCTCCGCTCAAAACCAACCGTAATGGAAGACACCATTTTCAGGGCAATTGTCACGGCAAAATACGCCAGACTGCTGCCATTCGCAGAGGCCATTGAGCTCATCAACAAGATAAAGCTTGGCGTTAATCTGGCTCTGATACAAGGGGTGGGAAATCATGAATTAACCGCACTCCTGTACCGGATTCAAAACGCTCATTTGCACTTTGTTCTTTCAGGCGATAGTATTACTATAGAGAGTGATATTGTCTCCGAAGAGACACGGATGGACCGCTTGCGGGCAATGATTGTTCAGGAAGTGCTCAAAGACGCCGATATCAGGGAGAGGAGAGGATAGTGTTCAAGGGTCTTTCACAACGCGCACAAAAATTGCTAACCATGCTCAGCCAGGAAGAAGCAAAGCGGTCAAATGCCGATCAGCTGCTGCCCGAGCATGTTCTTCTCGCCATGATTCATTCATCGGACGGAACCGGTTTTTCCGTGCTGCAAAAAATGCGAATAAATCTGCTTTCTCTTCAGTTGCAACTTGAACAGGCCCTGCCTCCCCGGGCAGGAACAATAGTGTTCGGCGACATCCCCCCGTCACGGCGGCTGAGAAGCCTTCTGGACGCCGCTTCCATCGAAGCGAGAAGTCTCCGGCACGACTATATCGGTACCGAACATATTCTGCTGGCCTGCGTGCGTGAACCGCAGAGCGCTTCGTTCCTTTTCTTTGAGAAAGAATCAATTTCCATAGACGAAATACGCAGCACGGTCCAGGAACTCACGGCAACCCGGGATACTTCGCTCATTACCCGGCAAAAACGTCCTTCTCCCGGAGAAGCATCCCAGCCGCAGCGGAATGCAAGTCTTCTGAATGAGTACAGTCAGGATCTTACCCGCATGAGCCGGGAAGGCCGGCTGGACCCGGTTATCGGCCGGGAAAACGAAATAAAACGTGTCGTACAGATCCTCTCACGCCGAAACAAGAACAATCCTGTGCTTATCGGAGAACCTGGCGTCGGGAAAACCGCCATTGTGGAAGGGCTCGCCGAACGGATAGTGTCAGAAAAGGTTCCCCGCAATCTCATCGGAAAAAAACTGCTGGTGCTCGATCTTGCATCCGTTATCGCGGGAACAAAGTATCGCGGCGAATTCGAAGAACGTCTCAAACGGATCATGAAGGAAATAGCCGAAGACGGCACCATCATTTTATTTATTGACGAACTGCACACCATTATCGGAGCGGGCGGCGCGGAAGGCGCAATGGATGCGTCCAACATGCTCAAACCGGCGCTTGCCCGGGGAGATCTCCAGTGTATCGGAGCGACGACCCTTGCCGAATACCGCAAATATTTCGAGAAAGACGCCGCCCTGGAACGCCGCTTCCAGACCGTCAAGGTTCAGGAACCCTCGGCGGACGATACCCTGCAGATCCTCGCAGGAATAAAAAACCGGTATGAGCGCCATCATCATGTGCGGTATACCGACGATACTCTTGAGACAATCGTATCCCTTTCGGGCCGTTATCTCACCGACCGTTTTTTCCCGGACAAGGCGATAGACATTCTTGATGAAACCGGCGCCATGAAAAAAATCGAGGGAGACATCAGACCCTCTGAACTGGAAGAACTGGAAGAGAGAATTGCCGCGCTCGGCAGGGAAAAACGGGAACTGGTTCAGAACCAGGACTACGAGCGGGCCGCTCTGGTTCGCGATGAAGTACGAAAGCTCCGCGATGAACTCGAGAAAGTACGGGTAAAATGGCAGCATCCGGATTCCCTCGACATACAGAACGTTACTCCGGAAGATGTTTGCTCGGTCATATCGGTTATCACTGGCATTCCCGCGAGTTCACTGAACGAAGCGGAAAGCGCCCGGCTGGTGCATCTTGAAGACGAACTTCACCGGACCGTTGTGGGACAGGATACGGCGATATCGGTCATTTCGAGCGCCATCAGGCGATCACGCGCTGGAATTTCCTCCACAAAACGGCCGCTCGGCTCATTCATATTCCTCGGTCCGACCGGTGTCGGAAAAACCCTGCTCGCAAAAACCCTGGCGAAATTCCTGTTCGGGAAGGAAGAGTTGCTGGTCCGGATAGACATGAGCGATTACATGGAAAAACACAATGCCTCGCGGCTTGTAGGAGCCCCTCCCGGATACGTCGGTTTTGAGGACGGGGGCGTGCTCACCGAAAAAATACGCCGAAACCCCTATTCGGTTGTCCTTCTCGATGAAATTGAAAAAGCGCATCCGGAAGTCTTCAACCTTCTCCTGCAAGTACTCGAAGAAGGCGAGCTCAAGGACAACCTGGGACATACCGTAAACTTCCGCAACACGGTCATCATAATGACAAGCAACGCCGGTGCCCGCCTGATAACACGGGAAAACCGTCTCGGCTTTTCAGCGGACGGCGGGGAAGGGTTGCTCGATTACGGCGACATTCAGGCAAGCTCGATGAGCGAACTCAAGCGCATGTTCAGTCCCGAATTTCTGAACCGGGTGGACGATATTGTGGTGTTCAATGCTCTCTCGAAACCGGAGGTATCCGCCATACTCGATCTGCAGATTGCGGAACTCTCGGAACGTCTCGGAGAACAGGA
>MWCL01000065.1 GCA_002070025.1 Spirochaetes bacterium ADurb.Bin215 | reverse complement strand
CCAATATCCGGCAGAATCATGCGCCCGCTGCTCGGTGTTGACCGCCGGGACCTTGAAGAATGGCTTCGCGCCAGGGGCCACTGCTGGCGGGAAGATCACACAAACCGTGAAGAGCGCTACTTGCGTAACCGGATCCGTTCCCGGCTCGTCCCCGTTCTCGATACATCTTTTGGCGGGTGGGCGCGGGGAATGCTTGCCGGAGCCCGGAAAGCGGCGGTCGATGAACAGTTCATTTCCTCTTTCCCGCTGCCTGAATGGACAATCTCCCCTTCCGGCTGTTCCTGCTCTGCGACGGATTTTTTTGCCCTCCATCCGGCGCTCAGAATCCGGTTTTTATACCGGGGAATAGCGCTTTTGAACCGGGGACGGCGTATTCCGTATGCCCTGGTGGAAAAGATGACGTCCGTGCCGGAGAACGGCAAATCCGGCACTCTGGTCACCGGCTCTGGTCTGGTTTTTGCCCGCCGGGAATCTTTGTTTTTTTTGGAGTCCGATATTGTACAGAAGCGGAAAAGCGGATATCTTGTGTATATCGCTTCATGCGGTGAGTATGAATTGCCTTTCGGGACCCTCCGTGTCAGCGGGGAGCCCGGATCGGTGTATCTGGACGGACAGACCGGTCCGTTTCCGCTTCCGCTGATTGTACGATCCCGTATGGGAGGTGATTGGATGCAAACGGCAGACGGCGGTAAAAAATCGGTTAAAAAAATTATGAACGACTGGTCGGTCCGGGAGTGTGACCGTGAGGTACTTCCCGTGATTGAATGCGGCGGCAGTATCCGGGCAGTGTACGGAACGCCCCTGGGGTATCCCCGCTGGTACGTTCACCAACAGGAAAGTAATGGCTGACCACAATTCCGGAAATAATCTTCACGGCTCAAACAAAAAACAGGGAAGATGGGGACTATTCTTCTTCCTTGTCGCAATGTTCTTTTTTGTATTTTTTCTGATAACTACCAATACAGCGCCCCGGGGAAACGAGATGGCGTATACCGAGTTCGTTTCCCGGGTAAGTCAGGGCCAGGTTGATTCTGTCCGCATCATTGATCAAACCAGGATACGCGGCGTATTGCGCGATATCCGTACCGAGGACGGCCTCTTCTATACGTTCATACCCTATACCGATCCGTCACTGATGCCCCTGCTCGAAGAAAACCGGGTACGGGTGACCGGCGGCGAAACCGGTGTTTCCCTCTGGATGTACATTCTGCAGTTTGCGCCGACCCTGCTTCTTCTGGTTTTTGTCATTTTGATGATACGGCAGTCCCAGGGCCAGGGAAACCGCGCCTTCCAGTTCGGCAAGAGCCAGGCCCGCCGTTATGAGCAGGGGAACAAGAATATTACGTTTAACGATGTTGCCGGCCAGGAAGAAGCCAAACACGAATTGCAGGAAGTCGTTGAATTTCTCAAGAATCCCCAGAAGTTTGTAAAAATGGGAGCCCGTATACCAAAGGGTGTTTTGCTCGTCGGTATGCCCGGAACCGGTAAAACTATGCTCGCGCGGGCTGTCGCCGGCGAAGCAGACGTTGCTTTTTTCAATATTTCAGGAAGCGACTTTGTGGAAATGTTTGTCGGTGTCGGCGCGAGCCGCGTCCGCGATCTTTTTGAACAGGGCCGTAAAAGCGCTCCCTGTATCATTTTCATAGACGAGCTTGACGCGGTAGGCCGTACCCGCGGCGCCGGATACGGCGGCGGGCATGACGAGCGGGAACAGACGCTCAATCAGATGCTAGTTGAAATGGACGGTTTTGATACCAAGGACGGCGTGATCATACTTGCTGCGACCAATCGTCCCGATGTTCTCGATCCCGCCTTGCTCAGGCCCGGGCGCTTTGATCGTCAGGTTGTCGTGGCAATGCCCGATATCCGCGAGCGCGAAGCAATTCTGCGCATACACGCCTCAAAAATTCCGCTCGATTCCACGGTAGACCTTCAGCGCTTTGCCCGCGCGACACCGGGCATGAGCGGTGCCGACCTTGCCAACCTGGTCAATGAAGCTGCCCTCTACGCGGCGAGAAAGGACAAGGAAACCGTTGAATCGCCCGATTTTGAGGAAGCCCGCGACAAGATACTCATGGGTGTCGCACGCAAGTCCATGGTCATGCCGGAAAAAGACCGGCGTATGACTGCCGTTCACGAGTCCGGACATGCCTTGCTGCATTACTACCTGAAGAATGCCGATCCGCTTCACAAGGTAACGATTATTCCCCGCGGACAGGCGCTGGGTCTCGCGGTATCCCTTCCCGAAAGCGATGCGTATTCACGTACCCGCGGCTGGCTCAGGGACCGTATATGCATAAACTTCGGCGGTTATGTCGCCGAAAAACTTGTATACGGCGAAACAACAACCGGCACAAAGGCGGACTTGCAGCAAGCAACGGACATTGCCCGACGGATGGCGTGTGAATACGGCATGGCGGATGACCTGGGAACGGTAACCTACGGACAGGAAGATGAACCGATTTTCCTGGGCAAGGAGATAGCCCGTCACAAGGATTACTCCGAAGATACCGCCCGACGTATTGATACTGCCGTGAAAGCAATTCTGGATGAAGCCCGTCTGGAAGCAGAGCGGATCATTACCGGGCATCGTGCCGAGCTTGACCGTTTGACGGATGCGCTATTGATACAGGAAACACTTGATGACGCGGAAATTCGTGAAATGATATCCGCGGCAACCACAACGGCAACCGATAACGGTACGGAGGAAAGTCACGCGTGAAAACTACACGGAGATTGACCGCATGGACCTGTGCCATGCTGTTCAGTGTCTGTACATCCGCTCTACTTCCCGCTGAACAACCGGTACAGTCAAAAAATACCATCAACGCAGGAGCCGCGTTACGATCACTTGAACGGGCGGTTGCGTTGCTCGTCGATTCCCGTTGGGAGGATGCTTCGTTTGAAGCCCGGCTGGGAAGCACCTATGATCCCCTGCTCGCCGATTTCCCCTACATTGAAGCACTATCACTTGCCGGTCGCGGTTCGCCCCGTGCGGACATCCTTGAGCGCCTTGAAGCGTCTCTGGTGAAGGGTTTGTCCTGGAGGAGTTACGACCGGCGGGACGCAGTACGCTTTTGCGCGCGACTATACGCGGAAACCCTCCGCTACCGCGATGCGCTCGCCCTGCTTGGAACCGATGACGGAGAGCTTTCCGCAGATGGCGATCATGTTCGTCTGCTTGCCCTGTACGGACTGGGGCAGCGGGAAGAAGCGATTCGTCTGGCGAAAACCAGTCTTGAGCGCTGGCCGTTTGACAGCCGTTTCGCGGAAGTTTGTCTCCGCCGTGAAACCGGCCACACGAGAGACCCTCTTGTAACTGATGTTATCGAGACAATTCTTTCCCGTCTCTATCTCTGGCAGGAACAGAACCCGGTATTGCTTCTCCTTGCCGTTCCCTACGAGCGGTCCGCTCCGGCGCGTGAACGGAATATACGCATGTACCGAAATATGCTTGAAACCGGTGAGGCCCCCGCTTCAACGAGGGTTCTATCCACGGTTCTGGCGCTTGAATACGGGCTTGTTTCGGAGAAACAGGCGCTTGATGAACTCTTGCGTTACGAAGACGAAGGTATTCCCCGGGATGTCCTGTTACGCCTGTCCGAGCTTCTGGTTGACGAAGCAGTCCGTAGGGAATTTCTCGAAAAATTGAATTCTTTCAGCGGTATCCTTGTTCACGATGACAATTCCGACGGGATACTTGACGCAAGGATCCGCTACCGGATGGGCCGCCCGGTGCATGCCGAATTCGATATACACCAAAGCGGATATCCCGAAATCAGGGTAACCGCGGAACTGGGTGATCCCGTACTAGTCGTTCTTGACCGTGATACAACCGAGATACGCTACGATACGTATCCCGTGGTGAACAGTGTCCGCCGAAACAACCGACAGTATACCCTTCGGCCGCAGGCTCTTTCCTGGGCCCCGGTACGCTGGATTCGCGATGACAGCATTCCCGACGGATTTTTCTACCTTGTTCCGAATCCGGCCGAAGTGCCGCTTACCGAACGGATGCTTATAGCGTCCTCCCTGTATTATACTGAACCCGTGGAAGACACGCCTGCTGGCGAGACACGATATGTTCTTGAAAATTCCATGCCGGTCATGAGCGAACAACGCGTTGACGGGCAGACCATCTCCCGTACGACCTACAAGGCGGGGAAGCCTGTATCCACGAACAAGGACGCAAATGGCGATGGCTATTTTGAAACACGCATGACTTACCATCCTGATACCACCGTGGCGTCGATAGAAATTGACCGCAACGCGAACCGTACCTATGAATACCGCGAAGAGTATACGGTCGATGGTTCTGTTGTAAAAAAATGGGACTACGATGAAGATGGTGTGTACGAAACTGAATGGGAAATGACGGCGCAGGGAAAGGAACAATCACGCTGGATTCATCCGGTTAGCGGACAACGGGTTGAAGTCGTCATGGAAAACGGACAGCCCCGATCGGTATTGAACGGAACGACTATACAGCCCGTGGTGCCCGATACCCGGAACGACATTCAATGGATCGGAAGAATCCCGGTCAATTCACCTGAAGTTGCCCGAAAAATACTGGAATGCCTTAACCGTGACGACGTTGCGGTTGTTTGTTCCATGATGAAAATTGAAACATCGCACTATGCTGTAGTACGTACCGGCGGATTTGTATTTGTGGAGCTCCTTGATGCTGAATAACCGACTTCGAATTTTTCTGTTACTCGCCGCGGCGGGTTTTATCTTTGCCTGTTCAACCGTACCGGAAGCCGAGCCTGTGGTGGACTATTCCGACGAGCGGAGCATACTCTATGAAGTTGGAAGAACCCGCACCATGCTGGATAATGAGCCGGTGAAAGCGCTGCTCAAGGCGGTTCTCCTTGTTGAGAACTCAAAGTCCATGCCGGAAATCGACAACCTGTATACCGAAGCACGCGAGAAAACACGGAAAGAGTTTGATGCGGCCGTTGGAGCGGAACGCTGGTCGGATGTGCTGCGGATATGGAAATCACTGAAAGCCCTCTCTCTGACCCCGCCGGACTGGGATGAACAGCGGATACTCGACAACCGCAAACAATCATGGCGAACTGCCGGAAACCGAACCCTGCTCGATCTTGAACGGGTGGAACGGGCTTCTCCCGAAGACGATGCTCCCGGACAGGATGTTGTCGCCCGCATGATTCAGGGAACCGTGACCGTATGGGTGGACCGGGGATTACGTGTTGAACGACGAGTCGGATACGCTGACCGGGTTATCGGTTCAGGATTCTTTATCGATGACCGCGGATACCTGGTAACCAACTATCATGTGATATCGAGTGAAGTAGATCCGAAGTATGAGGGATACTCCCGTCTTTTTATCAAACTCGCTGATGATCCGGAAACACGGATTCCCGCCAAGGTAATTGGCTGGGATCCCGTATTTGATCTTGCATTGCTCAAAACCGAAATCACCCCGCCCGAGGTTTTCCGTCTTGGATCTTCACAGGATCTATCGGTTGGAAACCGCATATATGCCATAGGGTCTCCGGCGGGCCTTGAACAGACGCTGACCTCGGGAATAGTCTCGGCTCAACGCAGAAGAATCCTGTCTCTGGGAGATGTTCTCCAGATTGATGCACCCATTAACCATGGAAACTCCGGCGGACCCATTGTTGACGAGAAAGGACGCGTTCAGGCCGTTGTATTCGCCGGAATAGAACCATTTGAAGGACTCAACTTCGCCATTCCGGTGGAATTACTCAAAATAATACTACCGGCCCTGTATGAGGGCGGGAAAATACGACACGCATGGATGGGTTCCTATGGCCGGACCGCATCAAAACCCGGTTCCGCGACCCCGAACGGCGCTTCCGTGGTGTACACGGTACCCGGAAGCCCTCTGGCCCTGTCGGGAGTTCCGGAGAATACGGTAATTACCGCGTTTAACGGACAGCCGGTTACGACCCTTGAGGAATTACAGAACCTGATAATCCGTGAACAGTCCGGAACCATAGTCAGGATAACCGGAACCGATGATCCCGACGGAACCGGCGAGCTTCGGGACTGGTTCGTCATGCTTGATGAACGCCCGGAGAAACCCGGGAAGCTCGCCTTTGACCGGGACGTTTCCTATCGTGCCCTGCTGCCCCTTTTCGGAATGCAGCTCGACCCCATTGGCACGAAGGACCGCTATTCGGTCGTATCACTGGTCCGTGGGAGCATTGCCGACGAGTCCGGCTTTTCCGAACAGGATTCGGTTGAGTTGCGGAAGATTGATTTTAATGACGAGTACGATCTTGTGTCGGTGCAATTCATGACCAAACGGCGGAAAAGCGGATATCTGGACGCATTTATCGGGTTAACAGCATCTCTGGACAGTCCCTCATATTTCTAATATAGTGCGGATATGACAGATCCCCAGTACATACGGAATTTCTGCATCGTTGCACATATAGATCACGGGAAATCCACGCTTGCTGACCGCCTTATCGAAAAAGCAAAAATAGTCGACGCGAGAAATTATCACGAACAGATGACCGACAGCATGGATATCGAGCGCGAACGCGGAATAACCATCAAGAGCCAGGCCGTCACCATACCGTACACCGCAAACGACGGTAATAAGTATCTCCTGAATTTTGTTGATACTCCGGGCCATGTCGACTTTTCATACGAGGTCTCCCGGGCTATTGCCTCTTGCGAAGGTGCGCTGCTGCTGGTTGATGCCTCACAGGGAATCGAATCCCAGACGCTTTCAAACATGTATCT
Organism: Spirochaetes bacterium ADurb.Bin215; assembly: GCA_002070025.1. Taxonomy (GTDB): domain Bacteria; phylum Spirochaetota; class Spirochaetia; order Treponematales; family Treponemataceae; genus Teretinema. The sequence continues at coordinate 5,635 of MWCL01000065.1, read as the reverse complement.
GGCCCTTGAACATAACCTTGAAATACTCCCCGTCATAAACAAGATTGATTTGCCCGCCGCCGACATTCCGGGAGTAAAGAAACAGATTGAACACGACCTCGGGCTTGATCCGGAAATAGCAGTACCGGTATCCGCGAAAACAGGGGCCGGTGTTGACGAACTTTTTGAAGCCATCGTAAAACGGATCCCTCCGCCCATCGGACGTGCCGACGGTCCGCTGCAGGCATTGATTTTTGATTCCCACTATGACTCCTATCGGGGCGTAGTCATTCATATCCGTGTTTTTTCGGGTCGCTTGAAAAGCGGACAGACCATACACTTCATGAACACCGAAGGCGAGTACAAGGTTGAAGAGACCGGCATATTCATCCTCAAGCTCTCACCGTCTGAAGAACTCACCGCCGGCGATGTGGGATACATTATCGCAGGGATAAAGACGATAGAAGACGTGCGTGTCGGTGATACCATAACCAGCGCGGACAAACCCTGCGACAAACCGTTGCCCGGTTTCCGCGAAGTGAAGCCTGTCGTTTTCTCGTCAATCTACCCCGTGGACAGCAACGAATATGAAGAGCTGCACGATGCCATAGACAAGCTCAAACTGAACGACGCCAGTCTCACCTGGGAAAAAGACTCATCGGTTGCGCTGGGTCACGGATTCCGTTGCGGATTTCTCGGATTGCTTCATCTCGAAGTGGTGCAGGAACGCCTTGAACGTGAATTCGACCAATCCGTCATATTTACCGCTCCGTCGGTTGAGTACCGTATAACGCTCAGAAGCGGAGAAGTAATCATGTGCGACAACCCGGCAAACTATCCGGACGAAGGAAAAATTGACAGTGCCGAGGAGCCCTATATCCGGGCCTCGATAATCACACCGACAGAATATCTGGGCAATATCATGTCTCTCTGTGTTGAGAAACGGGGAATCCAGACCGGCATGCAGTACCTTGACGAAAAACGCGTCGAGATGATCTATGAAATGCCCCTTGCCGAAGTTCTCTTTGACTTCTATGACCGTATGAAAAGCGTGAGCCGGGGATACGCATCTTTTGACTATGACCTGATCGGATTCCGACCGACTGACCTCGTCAAGATTGACATACTGATCAATGGAAAATCCGTTGACGCCCTTTCACAGCTCTGTTACCGCGCAAATGCCTACAACAAAGCCCGGCATGTTTGCGGTCAGCTCAAAGACGAAATAACACGCCAGCAATTCAAGATTGCCATCCAGGGAGCAATCGGCAGCCAGATAATTGCACGGGAAACGGTGAACGCACTCCGAAAAGATGTTCTCGCGAAATGTTACGGCGGGGATATTACCCGGAAGCGCAAGCTCCTTGAGAAACAAAAAGAAGGGAAGAAGCGGCTTAAAATGGTTGGAGATGTTGAACTCCCGCAGTCAGCCTTTCTCTCCGTGCTCAAGACCAAGGATAATTGATTCAGGATTGATCAATTACCACACCGCTTTGCACCCGGATGGTTTTCAGAAAAACTTCAGCCTCTACCCGTACGCGGTTCAGGAAACTCTGCGCGGTTGTATCAACCCGATGCGCATCCGCGAAATGAGTATACAGATAGGAACATTCATCAATCAGATTTGACAAACAGGCTTCATCCATCTCCCGATCGCCGGCAAGAATGTCACGAAGCTGTTTGATGCGGGTGTACTCACCCTGCAAAAACTGCTGAACGGCCACACCGCATCCGAGGGGAGCGCTGTCTGTACCAGTCGGACGGGAATCATGCGTAGCGGGACCGGCACTACCCGTATTAACCTGCATGATAAGCGCTTCTGCTTCCCTGTGTGAAAGACGACGACAACCGGTGTCGAGACCGTCCTGACCGATGTCAAAACAATTGCTGTCCCCGGCGAACTGGTCACGACAAAGCTGGGCGTAACTGGACAGCACCGGATTGGTAATGAGGGTACGGTTCTGTTTACCGGAGCGGATATAATGCCCCGTTGGAAAGAGCTGCGGACCCGGAGGGTTGAGCCGCGATACCGATCTTCTGGAGAGTTCCGGCCAGGGAGCACCCCGGCTGTGCGCGTAACCGGATCCGTACGAGAAATCAAGACCGGTGAAAAATACCGGAAGGTCATTTCCGGCGATGAAGCGCGCGATATACAGTGCCGCCAGTCCAACAGAACCGAGTTTAGGAACCTGGAGGGGCAGGAGCCCTGCGGTCTCCAGTCTGTTGAGCAGGGGGGACGTGGCAAAACGGGTAGAAAAAAAAGAGACCGGACCACCGGTAATCTTCAACGCATGTGGACGAACAACAAGATCGGCGAACAGGGGAATGCCACTGTTGGAAAAACCGTATAATGCCTGTTCAATCCAGAACTGTGATTCAAGAATAACTACCGCATCGGGTTTGATACCGGCATCCATGAGCGGAGCAAGCGCCGTATCAACCGCAAGAAGGACTATCTTACTGCGTATTTCGGAAAGGAATGAAAGAGAGGCATCCAGGGACGGGCCCGCACCGGCAACAATGATCGGTTTGTGGACCGTACCTTTACTCAGAGGAATGGAACCGGACAACAGGGAAAGATTTCTTAGAATATTACGATGATAACTTCTTCCAAGAATCATGAGCGTCATGCGGTTTTTCCACCAGGCTGAAATACTTGCATCAAGCGCCGCAAGCGCACTACGATACAATTCACGATTGAAATCCATGCCTCCGGAACAGTCCAGCGAAACACAGCGGCGAACCGGAATATGTTGCTCAGACTCATACCAGGCCACCAATCCGTCCAGTGAAGTACTGTGTAGAAGAGAAAAGCGCGGATCGTTTTGCACCGACGAAGGAATGTGCTCCCGTGAAAGTGAAAAGAGGCGGGGATCTGCTTCAAGAGCAAGAATCATGCAATCGGGAGGAAGGCGATCAAGAAGCTCCTGAAGACCGTAGCCGAGAAGCGGGGAGAAGCAGACAATAAGTGTTTCAGGTTTGAGAACCAGCCGTTCTGCCGCCATTCGGGGAGTGCGCGCCGGATCGTGCCGTGAATACAGATGGCGATTGCGGTATAAAACTGAAAAACCCTGCCCGGTATCGACCAGACAGGGTTCAACTAATTCGTTCACGAGCGGTTTAGAAAATACTCCAGATAGGTTTCCATGAAATTGTCTTCAAGCTTGTCGCTGGAAAGGAACATATCGTTAGCGGTTTTCATCGCCCAGGAAGACGCATACCGGTCGTATTCAAGCGCAATGATCTCGGAAAGCTGCGGATCAGCCGCCTTTTCCTCGGAGGCCTGAAGCACCAGAATTTCTTTACCAAGGAGAACAGGATCGGAAACAGAAGCGGGAGGAATGCTGAACGCTGTCTTGAAGAAGTCTTCATTCCGTACTGCCTCGGAGAACGCTGCATGGGATTGAACCGGAATCTGTGAAAGAAGTTCCACATTACCGAAGTTGATACTGAAATGCGGAGTTGAATTCTTCTGGAGACCATTGAGCTCGCATGCATTGTCAAAACCCTGAAGACGGGCGGTCTCTGCGAACGCTTTGGCCTGATTCATGAAATACTCTTCAATCCTGCCGCGCTCATTAAGATTCATGTATGACCGTACTGCTGAAATAACCGCGGCATCGGCAAAATCCGGAGATACAGGCGCTTCATCGCATCGGACAAGGGCGTACACTTTTCCTGCCATGACCGGTTCACTGGTTTCACCGGGCGCAAGGGCGAGAACAGCGGCAAGATCATCAGCATCGGAGAAAAGCGTATTGATATCCGTGCGCAAGGATTTTGAAAGTTTTCCTTTTTCGTTTGTACCAATTCGTGTTGAATAATTCACAACTGCATCGTCAAACGAAACTTCTTCACGCGAAATACGTTTTTCAACATTTTTGATAGCAGAAAGAGAGTCTGCAGTAACAAGTGTAAACGAGTACTTAACGAAGAGATCCTCGTTAGCCTTGCCAAAGGAAAGAATTTCCGATTCCGGATAGTCGCTTGTGGAAAAGCTGACATAATTAAAACTGCGCTGCGGGCCGGCCATCTGTGCAAGAAGTTCAGTTTCCTTTGAACTTATCTTAAGACCAAATTCCCTGTCCGGTGTACCGAATACGTCCTCGATGTATCGCTGTGCTGTCAGTTCTTCGGTGACAAGATTTCTTCTCTGGGAGCGGGTGATCTCCGGGGTTTCTTCAAATATTCTCGCAGAGTATTTGCCGTTCTGGTCCATGTAGTAGGGGAGAAGATACCGATTGATCAATGCCTGTGAAGGACGATACCCTGCCGATTCAAGTTCATCAAGAATGGCCAGGCGCAGAACCGCGGCTGAAAAAGCTGAACGCATGACACGATAATGATTGAACTGATCAAGTTCACCGCCCTGTTCCTGGAGACTGTTGGCCATGTATTGGAACTGACGAACAAAAAAAGTATCTTCGATATATTCAATCGGTTTTCCGTTCCATTTCCCGAATTCGAGAATCTTCCCCGAAGCCGAACCCCCGAGAGCCGGAATAAAAACAAAGGCGACAGCCGCCAAGATTAGAATGAGAACCGCTCCGACGAACAGTAATTTCTGCTTGATAAATGACATACAACATCCTTCTGGAAATACTATTAATGGTAGAAACGAGAATATCATGCAGGGATTCCTCTGTCAATGTAAAGATTATATTGACACTTTTTTAATACTCGGCTATATTCATCAACGTCACGGGGGCGTAGCGAAGCTGGTTATCGCGCCGGCCTGTCAAGCCGGAGATCGCGGGTTCAATCCCCGTCGCTCCCGCTAAAGCCCGCCTGTACAGGCGGGCTTTTTTCATCACTGCCGCAGCAGGATCCATCAAGCGGCAGTAATTATCCGGATCCTGATTACATAGATGCCGTTATCTCCGGATAACGGCAATTTACGGGCAGTAGCGCAGGGGTAGCGCGCTTGGTTCGGGACCAAGAGGTCGCGGGTTCAATTCCCGCTTGCCCGAGACTTGCAAGTCTTTACAAGATATAGACTTACAGTTTCACCCTTTACAATTCCATTTTTATGAATTATCATATTTACCATAAAGTTTACCATGACAATGTAAACGGGGGTAAATATGGCCGAAAAGTACCGAATACTACGCCGAACGAAAGCCGTTGACGGGAAGAAAAAACCGATTGTATTTTTTCAAGTCCGATTTCTCGATGATACCGGGAAAATTATCAAAACTAAAACCGTACCGGACGCAAAAACCGCCGCCGCCGCGGTTCGGTTCGCCGAGGATTTTATACAGCAGGGTGTTGTACTACCTGCAAGCAAGGACACGTTCATATTAAAATACTGTCAAGATTTTTGGGGTAGTGAATCCCCATATTTCAAGACTAGACGCCTACGCGGGAAACCACTTTCCGAAAGTTACCGGGAAAGCGGGTACTACGGGTTAAAGCATTTTGAACAATACCTTGAGGGAAAAAAGGTATCCGACCTGAAAGCGGATGCAATGCAGGCATACGCGGACAAGCTCCGGGAAAAAGGAATCAATCCACGGTCAATCAATTTGGGTATTGAGGCAGTCCGCCGCCCCGTTGCCGTATTTTGCAAAAAATGGGGCATTACCAATCCGCTGGCCGAGGTTGAACGATACCAGCAGACGCCGAAAAAGCGGGGAATCTTGACACCGGCCGAGGT
>MWCL01000064.1 GCA_002070025.1 Spirochaetes bacterium ADurb.Bin215 | reverse complement strand
GAAGGCTGCGAAAAACCGTGATGGGCGGGAGTCAAGCGGATGAAGTGCGGCGAGAAACCAGGACACCGCCCTGCCTTGCGTGTAAAAGTAATCGACCGCTCGGGCGAGCCGGCCCGCCCGTTCAAGATCATGCGCGGGAAAAGTCGGGGTAGACGTGACCAGATAGGGCGGCCGTTTGTCATGCACAAGGCCGAGCGATTCCGCACGATCATGGAGTTCCGTCCCCGGCAGTACGGCGAGACGGAAAATTTCCAGATTGTTCGGATACCGCGCGATGGCATAATCGAGGGATCGCTTGAATCCCTTGAGATTATCTCCGGGAAGGCCGTACATGAGGTCCATACCGAACACGATACCCGCGGTATTGAGCCGGGTTACACCGGCAGCGAACTTCTTGAAGTCTACCGGCCGGTTAACCAGGGAAAGGGATGTTTCATTCACGGTCTGAAGCCCGATCTGCAGGGAGCAGGGAATACGCGAAAAGGCTTGCGCAAGATCCTGGTCAACGAGCTCGGCCCGTATTTCAAAATTGAAATGAATGTCGGGAGCTTTTTGTTCAATGAGCGCGAGAAGGGACAACGCGCGTTTTTTCGAAGCGTTGTAAGTGGGATCCAGAACAAATATCCGTTCGATACCCTTTTGCGAGAAATACTCCAGTTCTTTCTCGAGCCGGGGAAGGGGAATTTCCCGAACCGTTTTTTCTCCGCGGGATTCATAGCAGTAGGAACAGGAAAAGGGACAGCCGCGGGAAAGCTCCCAGAGCGCGCCCCTGCCGTCCCGTACAATCGGAACGGAATCGAGGGTTCCGTCGAGCCAGGGAGACGGCAGTGTCGCAAGCGGCACCGGTATCCGTCCCGGCGGAAGCGACGGCGCTCCGTCGAGCCAGGAATTCACGAGCAGGCGGTCCGCTTCTTCCCCTTCTCCCCGGATACACCAGTCAAAAACAGCCGGTGTTTCCGCGCAAGCGGTAATCTCGGGTCCTCCGGCAAAAAGGAGCAGGTCCGGGAAACGGGTTTTCAGCGCAAGCGCCGCCGCCTCGAGAACGGGTCGATTCCACACATACACGGAAAAACCGGCCGCGATCAGGCCGGCGGTCACACCCGCCGCTTCCGCTTCCCGGGCGAGAATATCTGCCAGCCGCCGCCCGGCTTCTTCAACCGGCAGTCCGGACAACCCGGCTTCGGATTGCGAAAAGGACCGGAACCGTATGTCCGTTTCGGCGGCAATTCGGGAGTCAGCGCGGAGGGCGCTGACAATACAGGCGGCACCGAGGGGCACCGCCTGGAAAGATTCGTCAGTATTCAGTGATACGATGAAAACAAGGCGTTTCAAAGCAGGTGTATTCCCGCTTTGGCGCAATCGTCAATCATGCTGTCCGGCCACACCGACGCCTGGGTCTCCCCGATATGCGCCTTTCGCAGGAAGAACATACACAGGCGGGACTGACCGATACCGCCGCCCACGGTCTGGGTCAATTCACCGGCAAGCAGCTTTTTGTGAAAAAAGAGTTCCGCCCGCTCGGGGCATCCGCGGTAGTCGAGCTGTTCCCGCATGGAATCGGGACTTACCCGGATTCCCATGGACGAAAGCTCCAGGGCCTGGCCAAGCACGGCATTCCACACAAGGAGGTCTCCGTTGAGACCCCGTTTGCCATTTCCGGTTTCCGTGATCCAGTCATCATAGTCGGGTGCACGTCCGTCGTGGAGATTGCCGTCCGGCAGGGCATAGCCGATACCGAAAATAAACACCGCGCCGAATTCCCGGGTGGCCTCGGATTCCCGCTCTTTCGGGGAAAGGTCCGGATACCGGTTATAGAGTTCTTCCGCGTGGATAAAGGTTATCTCGTCGGGCAGGACGGGTTCAATCGCGGGGTAGTTGTCGTATATGAAAAACTCGGTCCGTTTAAGACACCGATATATTCCCCGTACCAGATCCTTGAGGAAATAGAGGGTCCGGTCTTTTTCATCCATGGCCAGCTCCCAGTCCCACTGGTCCACGTACAGGGAGTGGATGTTGTCCATTTCCTCGTCTGCACGGATGGCATTCATATCGGTATAAATGCCGAATCCCGGCTTGCAGCCCAGGTCGGTAACCTTGAGGCGTTTCCACTTCGCGAGCGAGTGCACGATTTCGAGTTCGAGTTCGTTCATGTCCTTTACGGGAAATTTGACCGGCCGCTCGGTACCGTTCAGATCGTCATTGATGCCCTTTCCCCGGGGAACGAACAGCGGCGCGGTAACCCTGGTAAGATTAAGCTCGGTGGAAAGCGCGAGCTGAAAAAAATCCTTGATGCGGACGATAGCCTGTTCGGTTTCCTTTACGCCAAGAATGGAGCGGTAACCGGACGGAATGGTAGTAACTGCCATAAATAACCTCTTTGCCTCAGGGTGTAGAATCGCGGTATTCTACCGTACTCTGCCCGGTATCGTCCAGTACGAATGTAATCCTGCTTGCGTAAAATACGCAGCGGTTTTACACTGGGGACCATGTACACACCACAGACAGAACCAGTGAGAACCCTCACCCTGCCCGAACCGAAAGTCAACCGCGCGGTCGTACGCTTTTTCAGGGCCATCATGCATCCCTTTGCCCGCATTATCAAATTCCGGCTCCCGGTCATCCTCCATCCTGAACGCATGGTCGATTCCTGGCATGCCTTCAATGCCGGCAAAATCCGCCTGCTCGTCGGATTCCGCCATGCCTACGGCGACGATCCCCAGATGATGGTGTACACCATTCACAAGGCCCTTCCCCGGTACGCGAAGAAAATTGGCCGGCCTCTGCGCGGTCTTACCCATGTACATTTTGTCTATGGCGCGGAAGTTCCCCTCTGGTCCGGTTCCTTCGTCCGCTGGGTCCTGCCGAAAGCGGGAGCCCTGCCGGTAAATCATGTTAAAATGGACTCTCCGGGCATGAACAGGATACGGAACGTCCTCTCGCACGGCAACTATCCGCTTGCCCTTGCGCCCGAGGGCCATGTTACCCATTCGAGTGAAACGGTGGAAGAACTTGAATCGGGAACTGCCCGGTTTTGCTTCTGGTGCATGGAGGACCTTGAACGGGAAAACCGGAAGGAAGACATGGTTTTTCTGCCGGTATCCATCCATTACCGGTATCATCCCCGTGCTGAAAAGCAACTCGCCCGGATGCTCACGGACATGGAAAAGGAAACCGGTCTTTCCCGTCCTGAAACCGGCGGTGCAGATACCGGCTCACGGCTCGCCCGTCTCGGAAAAACATTGCTTGACCAGCTGGACGCATTTTACCGGGAAGAACAGGGAAGTCTTCCGGAGAACCAGGCTTCGGTGCTCGAAGCCGCGCTCCGCGCCTGTGAACGTTTTTTCGCCCTTCCCCACGACGGCGCCCCGTCGAACCGCATTTACCGTGTCCGTTCCGCGGCATGGGACCGCCTGTTCCGCAGCGACATCGATTCCCTCACGCCGCTCGGTTCGGCCCTGGCAGGCCGGGAATCCGGAGAAGCCTGGTATGCCATGCGCCACCTTGAAACAGCGAGCATCCTCCATCAGATGAGTCTCACGGCCATACCGGAACGGAGTACGCTCGAAGTGTATATTGAAATAGCGAACAATTTCTTTGATCTTGTTGAACGCCTCAAGGGCGGAACCCTAAAAAACCGCGCAAACAGATTCATGAAATATCCGGTCATTGTTCCCGGCACACCGGTCATCATGAACGAATATCGGGAACTGTACCGGAACGATAAACGAGCGGCACTCGACAAGGCGACCACACGATTCCGGGATTCATACCTTGAATGCATCCGGGAATACCGGGAAGCCTATCCCCGATAATCAGACATTCCCCACGTACACGTATTCAAGATACTTGCGCGCCGTGTCCGCAAGGGCAAGAAGTTCATCAACCGGAATCGGTGCCGGCTCGCTCATGCGGTAATCCGGATGATGACGGGAAAGATGCAGGGGAATATCCGGCCGTATACCGGCAAGCCAGGCGGCGAGATCCGCAATTTCATCTGTTGACGAATTCAGGCCGGGAATGACCAGCGTCGTAACCTCTATATGGGTTTTCTCCGCGGCGCGGCGTATTGTCCGTATAACCGGATCAAGGGTGCCGCCGCACATTCTCCGGTAGAAATCGTCGGTAAAGGCTTTCAGATCAATATTCATGGCATCCACCAGGGGAAGAAGGTCGTCAAGCGGCTTGGGATTGATGTACCCGTTGGAAACGACAATGGTGGACAGTCCCTCCCGGCGAACGAGCCGGAAGGTATCCCGCATGTATTCAAGATTGATCATCGGCTCGTTGTAGGTAAATGCAAGTCCGCAGTTTCCCCGGGGAACCGCGTTCCGGGCCGCTTCGGCAAGCTGCGCCGGACTCATGGTCAAAGGGTAGCCTCCGGCCCCGCTCTCCGGTGTCCCGCCGTGCGCATGACGCGCTGTCTGGGAAATATGCCAGTTCTGGCAAAAGGAACAGGTAAAATTGCAACCGTAGCCGCCTGCTGAAAGAACGGCAGAACCGGGCTTGAAACGGGCAAGCGGTTTTTTTTCTATTGGATCAAGCGCAAGCGCGGAAACAAGACCGTAGTGGGTACAATACAGAACCCCGCTCCGGTTTTCCCGAACTCCGCATTTTCCGTATCCACCATCGGCGATAACGCAATTATGGGGACAGAGCAGACAGCGTACATCATTCGAATCAGCCGAACGTTTCTGGTAATCGGCACGTACCCCGTTCATCAGGAATACCGGACAACCGTAAAACGCTGAATCGCACACTGCTCATCCGGCGCGATTCCACCTTTTCGACGGGCAATGGCAAGCTGGTCATACACGGTATCCACACCGTCAAGAGCCGGAAGCAGGAGGCCGCGGCGTATACCGCTGGTAACAATTACACCGTACCTTTCCGGATCGAGCTCGTCCGTGGATCTGACCGGTTCGGGCTCCGAAAGGATGTCCACGCTGATATCAAGTTCCTCCAGCTCCTCGCTCCGGACAGCGTCGAACCGGGGATCTTCCGTGCTCGCGGATACGGCATTCCTGATAATCTCCGCCGCTACCGTTTCCTTGGTTGGCAGGATGGTCCCGATACACCCCCGAAGCGAACCATGCGCGTGAATCGAAACAAAACAGCCGGCAGGATTCTCACCGAAGGGAGGAACCTCATCAGTTGTGACAATCCGTCCTTCACGAATATATACCTCGATAGTCGTGCGGGCAATCTGCACGGGAACCGGTTCATTTCCGGACTTCAGACTCATGGGAAACCTCCTTATTCTGGTTCAAATGACGCGACACAGTATCCGATTCCGAAGGGCGCTTCGTAAGAATACCGGGTACACCGGGGGTTTTCAAATACAGACGAAAGCATGACGAGGGACGCGTACCCGCATTCCGCCGCGCGGGCACGGAGAACCGGATCCATCCGGTACAGGGTGCTCATGTTTGAAGAATCAAGGGCAGTACAGACGAGACGGTCAAATTCGGCTCCTTCCGCAACTTCGCCATACGGGCTTTCACGATTTACCTTGTGCGACATATCCCCGCTTGCCACGACACAGACGTTCCGGCCCGCATCCCGGGCGGCCGCTGCGATACACTGTCCAATCCGTTTGAGGGCGGCGATATCCATGGCAGGGGAAGAAAGACCAACAATTTTGGTAGCAGTACCGGCTTGTTGCAGGAAATACAGGGGAACGAGAATCCCGTGGTCAAGTTCCCGGTCAAAACCCATCCGCGCAATACGATCTGCCGAAAGGGCTCCGGCGGAGATCGTTTCTCCGTCAAGTCGCTCAAGAATCGCAGTCCGGAGCTCAGTATCCTGTTCCGCGGTACACACGATATCCGGCGCGCCGAACCGGGCAAACGAGCCCGTGAGAACGGGTTCGTCATACACAAAAACATAATCGGAAAAAAGGGGCGCGTGCGGGGAAATGACCACGACGGTTTGCGGGGCAAAGCCTGCTGCGAGAGTCGCAACTTGTATACATGCCGCTCCGGTTTTTTGGGCATCACGTTCGCGTCCTTTGCCGATCTCGGGCAAAAGGACAGGCGGGTGCGGCATGAGGAATCCGGAGCATACGCCGATTCCTTCAAATTGCCGTTCCATGTAGTCCAGTATACGATACAATTATCCGGAATAAAAGCATTTATTCCGGTACCGGTACCGCAGGACAATCGATTTTGGAAGGATTTTGGTGACAATTACCAAAAAAGAACCTACAATTATCTTTGTATGCAACTGTCGGCTGATGTTCTTGCACAATTCAATCATCTTGAACGCTCAGGTGCCCTTGAAACGCTCGATGACCTCCGGAAAGAAAACCGGTCTCTTGAGCGGATAATCACCGACGCGACGCTTCTCGTTTCCTACACCGATGTTGAAGCGATGCTCGGATTCATCATCTCCCAGCTGTTGGATTACTTTATCCCGCGCTTTCTGGTCTTTGTAATCCAGCCGCCCCGGGGAAAACACATCCGCCAGTTCTGTTACCGCAATCTGAAAAAAGCCGACGATACCCTCGATGAAGCCTATTACGAAATTCTTCGCACGCATTTTAAGACCAATCCGGCAAGCATCTCCCTCGCCGACCTTCAAAAAGCACTCCCGCCGGACACGTTGGGAGCGGACTTTCTCCAGTTTGAACCGGAAATAATCTTTCCCATGTTCGGCATCGGCGGCATGTACGGAACCGTGATTCTTGGCAGCAAAATTGTGGACCAGAAATACACGGAACAGGAACGGAAATATGTTGACCGGATGATCCGATTTCTTTCGGTAAGCATGCAAAACGGCCTTCACTATGAAAGCTCCATAACCGATCCGAAAACGGGATTGTATACACACGATTATTACATGCACCGCCTTGAGGAAGCCCTTGCCCACAACCGGCGGCACGGAACCCGGTCGGGGATACTCATGCTCGACGTTGATCACTTCAAGCGTTTCAACGATACCTGGGGGCATGTAACCGGCGATGAGGTGCTGTTAGCCTTGTCACGGGTTCTGGTGAAAACGGTCCGCACGGAAGATTGCGTAGCCCGGTTCGGCGGGGAAGAGTTTTCTATCCTGGTTACCGAGTGTACTCCGGAAAAACTCATGCAGGTGGCTGAACGCATACGAACCGCGATTGAATCGCTCCGCATTCCGTGCGGCGACCACCAGCTTTCCGTTACGGTGAGCATCGGTGCCCGCATGGTCGACGGTCTGCCCGGGATAAGCCCGATGATCCTGATCGGCGATGCAGACAAAGCCTTGTACCGGTCAAAGGGCAGCGGACGGAACCGTTCTACACTGTATGTTCAGGGATTGCTCGAACGGGCATTCATCCTGAGAAATTCCCGCTGAGGCAGCGGTATCCCTGCGGATTCAGAATCCGCCCATTCCCATCATTTTCGCGGCCATTCCCTTGTTCTTCGCCATTTTCCGCATTGTCTGGCGGGTTTTTTCGAACTGTTTGAGCAGTTTGTTTACCTCGCCAACGCTGGTACCCGAACCCCGCGCGATCCGTTTCCGGCGGGACGGTCCGATAATGAGATGATTCGAGCGTTCTTTTTTGGTCATGGACTGAATGATCGCTTTTTGCGATTTGAGGGCCGAGATATCAAGATCCTGTTCGCTGATCTGGCCGGCCATGCCGGGGATCATTTCGAGCATTGCCCGAAGGGAACCCATCTTCCCTACCCGTTCCAGCTGTTCGAGCATATCCTGCAGGGAAAAGGTCTCCTTCGCCATCTTTTTCTGAAGCTCGGCAGCTTCTTCGATATCGATGGTTTCCTGGGCTTTTTCAACGAGACTGACAATGTCGCCCATGCCGAGAATACGCCCGGCGAGACGATCGGGATAAAAAGGCTCAAAGTCTTCAAGGTGCTCACCCACACCCACAAAGAGAATCGGTTTTCCGGTAATGCTCCGCAGGGACAGTGCGGCGCCTCCGCGCGCGTCGGAATCGAATTTGGTAAGTATGACGCCGGAAAGCTCCACCTTTTCATCAAAGGTCTTCGCGATATCAACCGCGTTTTGTCCGGTCATCGAATCGGCCACCAGAATGGTTTCCACCGGCTGGAGGGCTTTCTTGATCGCGACAATCTCGCCGACCATGGCTTCGTCTACCTGGAGACGACCTGCGGTATCGACGATGAGGGTGTCAAATCCGTTCTTCTTCGCGTGTACAAGGGCGTTTTTCGCGACCTTGAGCGCGTCTTTGGTTTCTTCGTGATATACCGGCACCCCGGCTTTTTCTCCCAGAACGCGGAGTTGTTCCACCGCCGCGGGGCGAACCAGGTCACAGGCGGCAAGAAGCGGTTTCCGGCCGTCCTTTTTCAATCGTGCAGCGAGTTTTGCCGCACTCGTCGTCTTTCCCGAACCCTGCAGTCCCAAAAACAGGATGACTGACTGGGTATCCGGTCCCTTGAGCCGGAGGTCCTGCCGCTCGTCGCCGAGAAGGGCGACCATGCGGTCATGGACAATCTTGACGAACTGCTGCCCCGGATCGACGGAACGGAGAACCTTTTCTCCTTTTGCTTCCTCAATGGTCGCGTTCACGAAACGGCGTACTACCCTCAGGTTAACGTCCGCTTCGAGAAGGGCCATCTTGATCTCTTCAACGGCGTCTTCGATGTTTTTTTCGGTTATCTGGGATTTCCCGCCAATCCGGCGGACAATGTCGCTGAATGTTCCGGTCAGTTTTTCAAGCATGATCAGATCTGTTCTCCGTTGAGCAGTTGTTCAATGAATTGCTGCGGTTCTTTTTCCTTGTTGAGAATGGCAAAAAGGCCGTTGCAGATGGGCAATTTGAGATTTTGCGCAAGGGACAGTTCATGAACGTATTTGCACGCTACCGCGCCCTCGGGCAGATACCCGATCTCGGTTATCCGGGAAAGAAGGTCATCGAGACCGGAAAATTCTTTGAGCATTTTCTTCTTGATGATGTCCTGGCCGAACCGGCGGTTCCGCCCGTACTTGCTCCGGCAGGTTACGTCAAGGTCTCCCACGCCGGAAATGGAGGTGAAGGTTTCCGGATGGGTCGCTCCCATGGCACGTCCGATCAACTGTATTTCGTTGAGACCGGCGGCAAGAAGGAGGGATTCCGTATTGTCGCCGAAGGCGTCCGAATCTTCCGCGATGGCGTCCAGCATGCCGAATGCTACGGCAACGACGTTCTTTGCCGCCGCGCAAACCTGTACACCAATGACATCGAGGCTCGAATACACCAAAAGACCGCGGGAGCGCAATACTTCACGGAAGCGAATGGAATTCATGGGACTCTCGCTTGCCGCGATCAGGCCGGTGAGCTTGCCCATGGCAACTTCCTCGGCGTGACTCGGTCCGGCAATGTAGACGAGGCCTTTGTGATAGGATTCGGGAAGCACCGATTCAAGGGTGTCAAGGATGAGACGCGGCCCGGACGGCGAGGGAACGAAGCCCTTGGTGAGCACGCCGATACAGGTACTGCCGTCGCTGATCGAGGGTACGTCCCGGATATCCCGTACGGTTGATTCAAGATAGAGCGACGGACTCGCCACAATCAGGAAGTTCTTGTTCGTCGCGACAGCGCGCTTGTCCGTGGAAGCCGTCAAATTCTCCGGCGTGGCGAACCCGGGCAGATACCGCGTGTTCTCGTGGCGGATATTGATCGAGTCAACCACATCCTGTTCAATTGCCCAAAGCGCTACCTCGTGTCCGGATCGCGCAAGAGAAATGGCCATGGCCGTTCCCCAGGCTCCGGCTCCAAGAATACCGATAGACTGTTTCATGAATACACGCTCCTTGCCGTTGTGGCGGTTTACCCTAGAACCAGTGACTGTTACCGTCTTCCCAGGCAATCAGTTCATTGGGCTGGAAAAAGAGTTTCAGTTCACGATCGGCGCTGTCGGGCGAATCCGACGAGTGAATGATGTTGTGGTTGGTATGCAGACAGTAGTCGCCGCGGATGGTCCCGGGAGCCGATTCGCACACCGCGGTCGGGCCGCACAATCTGCGGACAAGCTGAATCGCTTCATCGCCTTCAATGGCCATGGCGACAACGGGCCCGGACGTTATGTACTCGATAAGTTCAGTATAAAACGACTTGCCCTTGTGCTCGGCGTAATGTGTTGCCGCGAGCAGGGGCGGAATAACCATTACTTTGAGCGCAATGATATTGAGACCCTTCCGTTCAAATCGGGAAAGCACATCTCCTACAATCCTCCGCTGAAGCACTCCCGGCTTCAGCATGGCAAAGGTTCTTTGAATTGCCACTATATGTTCCTCCAATCAAGACCATTCATTGTAGTACATCTCCCGACTTTTGAGAACAACTACTTTGTGCCCGTAATGGACGAGACAGCATACGAAAGCGCCTCTTCCAGCATTTCAGCAGGCGGTTCGGGGATAAACTGGTTATCCATGAGTGTTTGGGTCAGTTCGCGCGCGGAACGGATGTCTGTCGCAGCCCGGTCATGTACGTCTTGCCAGCTCATGGTCCGCCGTGCGACGCCCTCTTCGATGGCCTTCATGGCGACATCGGCTGCCTCAACGGCGAATACGTCGGTATCTTCCATGGTCGCGATGATGTGCTCGCTGTCGCAGCCCTTCTTGCGGGAAAATTCCGCAATGGAATGCGCGCAGGCTATCGCCATGCCGTCGGTAATCTTGCGGCTGCGTACCAGAAGAGCTCCCTTTAGAATACCGGGAAAACACACCGAGTTGTTCACCTGGTTCGGGAAGTCGCCGCGGCCGGTTGCCACGATAAAAGCTCCCGCTTCCTTTGCCTCATGGGGCCAGATTTCCGGCACCGGATTCGCGCAGGCGAACACGATTGCCTTGTCGGCCATGGACGCGACCCATTCTTTCTTGACGGTGCCGGGGCCCGGCTGAGACAGGGCGATGAGCACATCGGCGCCGCGGATGGCGTCTTCTATCGTTTCAACACGGCCGGGGTTGGTTTGCGTACAAATTTCCCACTTCCGGTAATACCGGGCATCCTTTTCAATATCGGCCCGGCCGGCGTGGAGCGCACCGCGTGAATCGCAGACAATCATGTTTTCGCCCTTGCCGCCGTCGGCAAGGATGAGCCGGGCAATGGTGGTATTGGAAGCTCCCGCTCCCAACAGCACGATCTTCGCGTCCTTGAGGGTTTTTCCGGCAAGATGGAGCGCGTTGATGAGCCCGGCAAGCGTTACGCAGGCGGTTCCCTGGGCGTCATCATGCCAGACCGGAATATCGCACACTTCGCGGAGCTCGTCCAGAACGCGGAAACAGTCCGGCTGGCTTATGTCTTCCAGATTCACCGCTCCCACAGAGGGTTCGAGCATGCGGACAAAATCGATTATTTTCTCGGGATCATTCTTTCCGGCGGGAATTCCCCGCTTCGCCGATTCGTCCTCACGGACACGGGAATCGACGCAAAGGGCGATGGAATCAACACCGCCAAGGTACTTCATGATCATTGCCTTCCCTTCCATGACGCCGAGCCCGCCGGGAGGGGTACAGTCGCCATCGCCGAGCACGCGGGTCGAGTTGCTCACCACGGCGACAAGATTTCCCCGGTTGGACAGGGTAAAGGATGCGTCGTTGTCATCCCGGATCGCGGTGGAAACCGCGGAAACGCCGGGCGTGTACCAGGCATTGAACCAGTTAAACCCGTACAGGCCGCATTTAGGGACGGTCTGCATCTTGCCGGCATAGAACTCATGGGCAAGCAGGGAAAGTTTTTTTAAAAAAAGGGTTTTTGCGCGGGCTTTTTCTTCTTCGGTAAAAGTTGCAGGAAACACATCCGCAAGGTTGGAAAGGCTTTTATCAAGTTTCATGGACGAGAAAATACCATAGAAACCCGTCTACTTCAACTGCTCCAACCGCGCCTCAATTTTCTCTCCGGAATGCTTCATGCTCTCGGCTATTGAGCGGAAGGTGGTCATTACTTCCTTGAGACCGTCGAGCATGAGGGAGATGGCGGTAATACCTTCGAAAACGCGGCCGGAAATCATTTCCAGCTCACGCATGGAGTCCGCTATGGTGCCGGTTCCCTCGGCCATGAGACCGGAGTTCCTGGTTACATCGTTGCTGACATTCTGCAGGGTATTCATGGTTTCAAGCACATGAGTAGTATCGCTGCTTGTTTTCACGAGTCCGGAGGATAACCGTCCAATGGTTTCATGAACCGTATTAATATCGGTTATCATGACTTCGAACGAACGATCGAGTTCACCGCTCGATTGCGCCATGCCGGTAATGTTCTCAATTATCTCTTCTATTGACGAGGCAATTTCACGCGAGCTTTCCGAACTTGCATCAGCCAGTTTGGTAATTTCTTCGGCCACAACGGCGAACCCCTTGCCGGCGTCTCCGGCGTGAGCGGCTTCTATGGCGGCATTGAGGGCAAGCATGTTCGTCTGCTCGGCTATGTTTTCGATTATCTCCGCCATGCCGTTGATTCTGGATATGCTCTCGCTGATACGGGTAATCTTGTTATAGGTTTCCACAAACTGTTCCCGGCTTTCACCCGAGGAATCAACCAGGTCCCGCACCACCGTTTCATCACGGGTAGCCGCCGTGGCCATCTCGCTTACCGCACCGATCATGGACTGTACCGAAGCAAGTGAACCGTCCACCACATCCTTCTGGTCAAGTATGCCCCGGTCAAGCTGATTCAGCCCGGACGTTACCCGTTCAAGCGCGGTTTTTACCGTTCGAACCTGTTCTTCGAGAATGGTCGTCTCATTGCGCATGTTTTCGATAAATCCGTCCACCACTTCAAAGGTTGACGACGCATTGTCAACCGATTCGAGCAGTTGTTCGCCGCTACCGCTCGCCCCGGAGGCTTCCTCGCGGAGGGACGCGGCAAGCTGCCGGAGCGACTCGACAAACTGCGCGAATTTGCCGGGAAGACTCTGCGAGTTATCCCGCTCACGCTGCGGAAGACGGTCGAGTCCGCCGGAAAGGTCCCCGGAAACCAGCGATTCCAGCATGTCTGAAACATGTCCGCTGTTTTTGGAAACAACCCGCGCATAGAACCACACCACGAGAAGGCCCAGCAACCAGGTCATGAGAATGATCGTTCCGGAAACGAGATAGGAATACATGCGCCAGGACTGTATTGCCCCTGCCAGAACGGGGAGCCGGACGGCAAGGTC
>MWCL01000063.1 GCA_002070025.1 Spirochaetes bacterium ADurb.Bin215 | reverse complement strand
CTTCTCGTAAAATCTCTTCTCCATTTGACAAACCAATTCTTTCTTATTCTTTCTTAACGAACAATCTCTTCTCTTTCTGACAAACTATTTTCTTTTTTTGATGTATATTTTTTTCTTTCCGCGCGCGCAGCGCCAATCTAACACTAATTAGGTTGAACAACTCTGTATTTTATACCTGCAAGAAGTACAACGCAAGCAAATGAGGAGAAATGAAGTAGATTGTAGGTATATTTTGGGTGTATTTAATCTACCAATCCACAACCTGGGCTAAAATAGGCTCAAAAACGCTCTTTTGAGCTATCTTGAGCTCGTTTATGTCCTCCAGCCGGGAATGATTTGCATAATGCTGCAGCATGGCATGAGTTTTGTGACCTGTGGCCATTTGCAGGACCTTGTCCTGGACTTTGCCGTGCATATATGTCGCAAAGAAGTGTCTCCAGGCATGGAACGTGACCCAGGACGGATCCTTGATACCGACTTCCTTGCAGACCTCGCGTAAATCCGCTAACCAAGCTTTTGATTCAATAGGCTTCCCCGGTATCGAGGCCCAGAAAACGTACCCTTCAAGACCCTCATCGTACGGATTGGAATTGGACTGATCTATAAGGGCACCCATGAGCTCGGGAAATACAATTTCAGCGGTTCTTTGTTCATTGTTCTTGGGGGGCTTTAACCCGTCATCATAGTTCCATGAATGACGTATATACAAACAGTTCTGACCAAGATCCTGTCTTCTCAAGCCCTGGATCTCTCCGGCGCGGAGACCGGTACACATGGCCAAAAGATTGGCCAGCTTTGAAGTCTGGTTTTTCCATGGACGCTGGAAGATGGCGGCCGCCAGTTCAGGGGTAAGGATTTCCCTTCGCTTGTTTTCTCCGCTGAAGAGTATGATTCCGTCCGTAATGTCCTTTCCTATGATTTCATTTCTGTAGGCCCAGCGCAGGGCCATTGTACCGGCTTTTATGACGACATTCTTACCAGGCAAGCTTGTCGGAGTAGGGGAGGCTGCCATCCAATCAATGAAAGCATTTATATCATCACGTGTAAGGGCTCCCAGTTTCTTGTTCTTGAAAAATGGCTTCCAGTAGTTCTTAATTGCACCATATTGCTTGGTGATATACCGCTGATGAATGCCATGTTCTTTCCGCATTCTTTCACGGATATAAGGCGAGGTTTCCCTGGTCCAGAAGTTCTCAAGGAACGGGATCAGGGGAATATCAGCTTTGTCGTTTCTAACAACAGCAGAAACAAGCAGCCCCTTAGTTTGCAAAAGACTAACAATCGTTTCGGTATCTTCAAGGCTCAAGTCGGCAAATTTGATTGCATCTATAATGTTCTTGGCGACGAGATTATTGGTGTCTTTTTTTGATTCTTCAAAGAGCCACTGATATGCGATTTTTTCTGCAAGTTTTCGGTCGGACGTACCGGTACTACGCTTGGTGCCATACTTGCCAGTTAAAGGATTTTTGAAACAGACATAGAAATTCGGAAGATCCCCGCGTTTTGTAAGAACAAATCCGGACATAATACATACCCATTAGCATGTGTGACCTGACCCACGCCTTTTGCGGGTATTGGTCTGGAACGTGCTTTCATTGCACATTCATTGCACATACGATGATAATCAGTATTACGCCCGTTGTGGGGGTAGTAATAAATCCTTATAACATAAGGATTAAAGAGTTTGAGCCACACAGGATTCGAACCTGTGACCCACGCCTTAAAAGGGCGTTGCTCTACCTACTGAGCTAGTGGCCCGTGATGAAGTAACGGGGCTCACAATAGCCCAAATGGCGTTTTTTGTCAACCAAAGGGGTGAGCCGTTACAGTTCAAACGACAGTGAAAAGGCGATGTTGAGAACCGGCTGGCGGCCGGGCTCCAGGCCGAGCTCGCTGCCGTACATGGCAAAGTCTATTACGCAGACTGTCGCGTCGAGGCCGATACCTGCGGCGAGGTAGGTCTCATGTAACCCAAGACGGACGCTGACAACATCTATCAGCTCCAATTCCGTCCCCACGGCGAAATTAAGTACCGGATTCCGGTATAGGGGATCGAAAAACGAGAGTATGTCGCGGTAGTCGGCCATGACTTTCCAGCCGGTAATGGTTGTCCAGCGGTCGGGGACGGGGATTTCATAGACGATACCGACGGAAAGATCGGGTGAAAGACGGTCGTAGTCGGTATCGCTGCTGGAGCTGCCGTCGAGGAAATCGCTGATACTGTCGTAGTAATTGGTGAAAACCGGGGTAAAGAGATCCCGGCATACGATGCCACCGGTGAAGTTGTCCCGGTACTTGAAGAGAAATCCCGCGTCAAGACCGAACCCGGTGGAAAGCACCGACGGCAGACCATCGAGATCAGCGTCTGTTAGGGTGTTGATTACGGATACCGCGGATCCGGATTCCGCGACGAACACCTGGAAAAAACCCTTGAGCTGAAGACCAAGCGATAGTTCGTAGTCTTCCGTCTTGTAAACGGTTAGACCGTACCCGCCCAGCATGAGGAACTCTTCGCCGACGAGCAGGCGTGCGTAAGAGATTGACGGAATGTCGGCGATGGTGATTGTACGGTTGAAGATGCCGAAGCCGAAATTGTGATCCACTTTGCCGAACGCGAGCGGCCCGGTTATGTCACCGGAAAAATACAGTCCGTTGTTTTCGGTTACCAGATCAAGCATGGCGTTGGCCACGTCGTCGGATTTGAAAACCGAGGGAAGGTCGAATATCGGTCCCGACGCGGTTGAGTCAATCCGGGCTATGGACCAGGCTTTTGAAACGTAGGCAAGGGCGGCCGGATTGGTTGACAGGGTGTCAAAACCGGCTTCAAGCGCCGTGTAGGCACCGCCAAAACCGGCAAGACGTGCCGAGCCGGTTCTCGGGGCCACCGGTTCGAAATTCGATGTTTGCGCAGAAGAGACTCCCGGAATACCCAGCGCAATGATAATTCCCAGCAGTATGGCGGGTTTCGCGGTCAATAGTCGCATTATATAGTACCTCGCAGCAAGTCAAGAAGATCAAAATCACCAATGGTTACGTCATCGGCGTCATCCCGGGTTTCCATAACTTCCGAGGCGTTGATGACTATTTCGAGCCTGTTCTGTTGTTCCCGGGTCAAACCGGAGGATTCCAGTGATGACGGATCGGCAAGAATGTCCATGACCCGTTCCGCACCGACTTCGGCGGAGACATCCGCTACAATAGCCGCCGCCGCAACAACGACCGCTTCAGGTTCCGCTTCGGTAAGGACTTCCTCGTCAGAGAGGAGCTGTTCAAGCACGGTGGTATCCACGTCGTTCGTCGCGTTTTCCATTATGTCACGAATCAGTTCATTCTGGTTGTCGGGATTGTCCGAGAGCTCATTGGAAAGATTTGCCAATTCTCCGAGATCTATCGCGGCTGCTCCTCCCAGATTGAGAATATCGGTCTTCTCATCGAGGGAAAGAGCGTCTATCTCTTCAGGGGTCTTGTCTGCGAGTGCGTCGAGGAGTTCTTCGGCTACTTCCTGATCCGCGCCGTCACGGGAACGTGCTATATCCAGAAGATCGTCGAGGGAGGCCGATGAGGATATTGATGGTTTGTCGCGTTCGAGAGACGAACCCATGGATTCTGTGAACAACTGGCGGCAGGATACTGCCAGAAAAAAGGTGCAAATGATAATACCGGCGAGCCGGCTTGCGTTTTTCATAACGGCCTCCATCCAGACAACCCATTGTAATCCAATACCGGGCAATTCACAACAGAAAACAGGGGCGGTCCCGGTTCAAGTATAGGGCGGAATGTGTTAATTATCCAGTACACCGTGTGTCAGGCCGGTCAGGCGAACCATAACCCGCGAACCCCGTCTGAGGCCGGTTTCCGGGATGACAACCGGGAGATAGTTTTCGGTGAGTACCGTGGTACCGTTTGCGCCGGAGTCTGTTTCAACAATCGCCGGCAGAGTCCTGCCAATCCAGTAGTCGCGATAGGTTTGCCGGTTTTCTTCGGCGAGTATCGAAAGCCGCGCTACCCGTTCTCCGGCGATCCGCTCGGGAATGTGCGGCCGCATCGTGTATGCTTCGGTGCCGGGACGAGGCGAAAAGGGAAAGGCATGAATCCAGGCAAACCCGATTTCTGAACACATCGCGAAGGTTTGTTCAAAGTCCTCGTCGGTTTCAGACGGGAATCCCGTGATGATATCACAGGCAATGAAGGGATTTTCCTTGACGCTCCGGAGGCGATTCGCCGCCTGATGGACCATGCTGGCCGTGTAGGGCCGGCGCATGAGCGCGAGTATCCGGTCGCTTCCGGACTGTACGGAAAGATGAAAGTGCGGGCAAATCCGCTCGTGCGCGAGAATCGGCGTGAGGCGTTCATCCACCCGCTCCGGATAGAGACTGGAAATCCGTATTTGAATACGCGTTGTTTCCCGGAGAATACGATTGAGCAAATCGGCAAAATCCCCGCCGTCCGATTCGTATTGGGACAGATTTACCCCGGTAAGGATGACTTCGTTCCATCCCGCTTCTTCAATGGAACGAATACGGGAGATAACCTCGTCCGAGGGGAGGGAAACCGCGGTGCCGCGGGCAAGGCGAATACGGCAATACGCGCATTTGTTGTTGCAGCCGTCCTGAATTTTGATCGAGGCACGTGAATGGAAGTGAAAATTGTCGGTGGACAGGCGGAAAGGAGGAACCGTGCCACTTTCATTCCGGATAAACTCGTCGAGGAGGGTGAATACGGTCTTGTCGGGGAATGCTGCGAAGCGTTCCATCATGAACTCGGGCAGGTCCGGCAGTTCATTCTTTCGGGATCCGGGCAGAACACGGACCGCCGGATCAATGGACGCGATGGTTTCCGCTTCAACTTCCGCGTAACAGCCGGTAACCAGAACCGGGGTGTCCGGCCAGGTACGGATGAGCAGGCGTATGAGTCGTCGGGCTTTTTGCTCGGCTTTTCCGGTAACCGTGCAGGTGTTCACCACGCACAGAAGCGGTTTTGGGGACAGAGCTTCGGCGGAGGGTGTCTTGTCGGTTACTGAAAAACCGCAGCGGGTAAAGGCTTGTGCCAGGGATTCTGTTTCTATCTGATTGAGTTTGCAGCCGAGCGTTTCGAAATGGATTTGGGACATCAGTGTAACTGGTTTTGGGTACGGTCGCGCCCACGGATCGCATCCTGTTCATTTGGATCGAGCTTGAGTGCGGAATTGTAAGCTTCGAGGGCATAGCGGTATTCTTTGGCCATTTCCCGGGAATAGCCGAGCCGTGTCCACCATCGGGCGTTCATGCTTTCAAGCTGGAGCGCGGCGGAAAAAGCCATGTCTGCATGACGATATTTCGCGAGACGCAGGTAAATTTCGCCCATGAAATAGTACACAAGGGATATACGACTGCCGTTCGGTGCGTAGGAGATATATTCCTGGAAGAGGCGGAGTGACTGTTGGTTGTTTCCCAGATAGTAATGTGCCTCGGCAAGAATTTCGATCAGGCGGGGATCATACTTTGAAAGTGCGTGTCCCTTCTTTGCCCAGTTTTCCGCTTCTTCGTAGCGTTTTGCCTCTACAAGAGCCCAGCTGAGAACGACATGGCTTTCAACGTTTGACGGATCAGCCGCGATTTCGTCGAGACAGATGGTTACGGCATCATTGTACCGACCTTCGCGGTATGCCTTGAGCGCGTCCGGTTTTGTCTGTGCCGGAAGAAGGGCGGATAGAGTTAGTAGAAGTAAAAAGGCAGGAAGTATTCGAATCCTCATGGGAGGCTACCTCTGCATGGTGCAAATTCCGGAGAAAAAACAGCCGCTGTCGAGCACAACTTCCGGAGCGGTAACGTCTCCCGAGAGTTTTCCGGAACTGAATACATGCACGATCTGGGTCGCGGTTACATTCCCTTCGACTGTTCCCTTTATGACGACGCGTTTCGCGTTAATATCTGCTTTTACTACCGCGTCCGTATCGATGAGGAGGTCGCTTGACGCACGGATTGTTCCGCTTACGCGTCCTTTGATCATGAACGGATCGGCAAATTCAATGGTACCTGAAAATTCGATGTCCGGTGCGAGTACGGTATCGTAATCCTCTTCATCGAGGTCAAGAAGATCATTGTCCTTGTTGTCTACCATAGGTACCAATGTATCCGTCTTTTACGGTATCGGTCAAGTGAAAGTCAGGAGTCGCCCAAAAGGCGGCATTCCTCGTTCCATGCCGCGGTAAACTGTTCACGCATTTTTTTCGCGTAGGGGTTGATGGTTTGCATATCGTTGAAAAGCTCCGGCGAGTCTTTTTCCACCTGTTTGCAGATGGCAAGGAGCTTGCGGTACCAGAGGGTGCCGATCGGTGTCTCTTCGATTCCCATGTTGTTCAGCGTTTTGCCGAGTACATGCGTAAGAGCCTGGCTCATGGCCGCCTGACGGTCGTGTTCGTCCGGGGTTATTTCCACGACCATGATGCCGTGTGACCGGAAAAAATGCGCCCATTCGTCATAGACGGCCTGCTGCATACGCACGGGATACATCATGAGGGGTAATCCGGTCAGACCTTCTTTTGCCGATTCGGGGCCGAACATGGGGTGCGTTGCCATGATGTCCACCGTTTCGGGGAGCTTTTCGGTCATCCAGCGAACCGGTTCAAGTTTGACGGAGCAGGTATCAACCACCAGGGTGCCCGGCGCGAGAAGCGGCGCGATACGGTCGAGCATGTCGGGGACGGTCCGCATGGGGACACAGAGAAAAACAACCGGAAGCGTGCACAGTTCTTCGAGATCAACGAGCGTGCAGGGCGGAGTGTCCGGTTTGGTACGGGTATAGCCGTATACGTCATATTCGGTCGCGAGAACCGAGGCCCAGAAGGTGCCGAAGCGGCCGAGACCGATGATTCCTACCTTGTTCATGGCTCAACCCTACCGGGAATCGCGTTCGCTGTCAATAAAACCGCCCTTGTAGAAAAACCGCCGCGGGAGTATGCTGGTGGAAACGAAAAACCTATGTGATGGAGGCTCTCAATGAGTTTTGTTGCGTCGATGATTGAAAAGGCGCGTTCGTACGGCAACCGGCTGGTACTGCCCGAAGGGAATGAACCCCGGACAGTCAAGGCGGCCAGGAAGATACTGGATGAAAAAATCGCCCGTGAAGTGTTTCTTCTCGGGGTGCGGTCCGACGTTGAAACGACCGCCGGAAACAATGACGTTTCTCTCGATGGAATAACCGTGATAGATCCGGCGGAATCTCCCTGGCTCGATGATTTTTCCGCGACTTATTTTGAAAAACGCAAGGCAAAAGGGATAACCGAAGATCAGGCCCGGAAGGACATGTCCCATGTGCTCAGATTCGGCGCCATGATGGTGAAAAAAGGATTTGCGGACTCGATGGTCGCCGGAGCGGAAAACACCACCGGCGATGTGCTGCGGGCCGGGCTGACCGTTATCGGAACCGCGCCGGGATCAAAGACAGCTTCATCCTGTTTTGTCATGGACATGAAAAATGACGCGTGGGGCGCCGGCGGGCTCCTCATTTTTTCCGACTGTGCGGTTATTCCCACGCCGACCTCGGAACAACTTGCCGATATAGCCGTTTCCGCGGCGAAAAGCTGCCGTGAGTTTTCAGGTGCGGAACCGGTTGTAGCGCTCCTTTCCTTTTCTACACGGGGATCGGGAGGCAAGGACGAAAATGTACTGCGTGTTCAGGAAGCGGTCTCCCTGCTTAAGGAGCGGAATCCCGGATTCCTCTTTGACGGCGAGATGCAGCTGGATGCCGCCCTCGTACCCTCGGTAACCGAAAAAAAGGCGCCGGGCAGTCCCGTAACCGGCAAGGTGAATACCCTTGTTTTCCCGGACCTCGGCGCGGGAAACATCGGATACAAGCTGGTACAGCGACTTGGCGGCGCCGACGCGTACGGCCCCTTCCTTCAGGGATTCGCCTGTCCGATATCCGACCTTTCCCGCGGCTGTACCGTGGATGATATTGTTACTACATCGGCGGTAACGCTGGTACAGGCCGGAAAAAAGACCTGATCCGCAGGGAAAGCGCGGGCCGGGTGAAGACGATCCTGAATCCGATATCGGACCAGGGCAGGCAGTAATCCGGCTGGTTTATGTTCTGACGGAAAAAATATACCGATACCGGCTGTTTGTTCCAGGCTCCGCCGCGCCAGATTCGTCCGGAGGTGAGAAGCCCTCCGGACACAAAGCCTGACTCGTCCGGTTTGTACTTCATGGTGCGCAAGGGATCCCAGACCTCGCTCATGAACTCGTGCAAATTTCCGCTCATGTCGTACAGTCCCAGTTCATTCGGCCGCTTTTTTGCGACCGGGTGGGCGGTACCGCCCGAGTTTTCCTTGAACCAGCCGACTTCGAGGGGATCATCCGATCCCGCATACCGGTATCCTTCCGATTTCTCACCGCCGCGGGCGGCCCATTCCCATTCTTCGTACTCCGGCAACCGGTAGCCGCGCGCGTTTTTCACCGGAGTCCAGTCAATGGTGTCGTAGACCTCGTCAAACCCTTCAATACGGCTCAAATAATTGCAGTACATCGCGGCACCGTACCAGCTGACCCCGCACGCCGGCAGATGCTCTGTCCCCGGGAGAACCGTGAGCTCGTCGTCCCGTATCAGTATTCCTGATCCCTCGATGGCGGTATCGAGCAGGGGGAACTGCAGGAGAATGCCGGTTTCGGGGTGTACCCATACCGATTTTCCGCGTATTTCCGCGAGTTTCCAGGCAAGAGCCCGGTTATATATGTCGACGACTTCGCGATTGGTCGTTTCACAGGGCGCGATGAGGTAGCGATCGATCCGGGCGGTGTATCGGGAGGATTCGATATCATCGCCGATTTCGACCCGTCCGCCGGGAATGTACACCATGAAACGGGTGTAACTGTCGGGCGGAACGGTTAACAGGGCCGAGGCGGCAAGCAGTACGGACAAGACGACGACGGCGATAAGCAAGGTTTTTCGTTGAAACATTTTCTTCTCCCCGTCAGATGATACCCCTCAAGAAAAAAACTGGCAAGAATAATGCGGTGTTCATGTAACCCGTAATGGGCTATACTGGTGTACGGTATACAATGGCAAAAACCTGGTTCGAAACACAACTATCACAAGCCCTCTCTGCGGGACGGAAACGGGATTACCGGAAAGCGGTTACCATTCTTGAAAATCTCGCGGCCCGCGGCTATGCAGAAAACGGGGACAGAGCTTCGGGAGGACATCCGGAACTCTACCTGTATCTTGCCCGTTCCTATCACGCCCTTGGTAATTTCGCCCGCGCTGTCGCGTATGCGCGCCTGTATCTGGAGCTTCGTCCGGACGACGGCTCGGGCTGGTTTTTTCTCGGGCGAACCTATCTTGCCTCCGGTACCGTTCACCGCGCAGTGTTTGCGTTGCGCACCAGTCTGGAGAAGAATCCAGAATCTGTTGACGCCCGCGCCCTGTTGGGCATGGCGTATCTCAAGGCAAAGAAGCCGATAATCGCCCGGGCGGTGTTCGAGGAAGCTCTTGAGCGCGATCCGGACAATCCCCGGCTCAACGAGGGCTATCGAAATGCCCTTTTTATTGAGGCGATCCGCACGTACAAACGGGGCGACGCCGAACAGGCCCGGCAAATGCTTACGTTTCTTATCAATAACGATATCGACGGGGTAGTGCCGCGCCTCTATCTTGCCCATACCCTGCGTGATCTGGGCTATTTGCCCGAGGCCCTCGGTGAATATGAGAACGCCGCGCTTTTTTCCCCCGAAGATGAGGTGCTTCCCTGGTACCGAGTTGCCGTTCTTCTGGAGATGGGACGCGCTCCGGAAGCGCATGCCCTTATGGCCGAGCTCGGCGCCGCGGTCGAAGGCGCGTCAGCGGTATCTCCCGAGGTTGTGAACACCACGATCATCAGGACCCATCTTGAAAGCGGACAATGGGCAAAAGCCGCACAGGCTGCCCGCGTGCACATACGGAATTATGGACCATCGGCCCAGGTTCACGCGCTCATGGGCGAAGCCCAGCGTAACCTGGGAAATGTGGAAGCTGCGGTCAATCATTTTAACCGGGCGCTTGAACTGGATCGGGAACATCCCGAGCCGTACTACGGCATTCTCATGGTATTCAAGAGTGAACGTGACTGGGAAGGTCTGTGCGGTGTGGCAAATCGCGCCGAACGGGCTGGCTGTGATCCTGCCCTGATCAATTATTACCGGACGCTCTGCCGGGCGAACATGGATACCGATCCGGCGGTCCTTCTGCCGGAGCTACAGGAAGCCGTTCTCCAGATAGGCGCCGATCCGGAACTCATGGAAGCGCTGGCGCGAACCTACTTCCGCGTCGGCTTGTTTGATCTCTCCGTCGGGTGGTACGACAAGGTCCTCCAGCTTGAACAGGGGAATGAAGACGCCTGGCTCGGGTACATCGCGAGTCTCGAACAGCTCGACGATACCGCACGGCGGCTTGAAGCCTACCGGGGGTATCTTGCGCTGTGGGGTGATAATTCCGGTATCCGGCGGGATCTGGTCAATTTCCTGGAAGAGAATGAACAATGGGAAGATGCCGCGGATCAGCTTGAAATACTGCTCGGACAGTTTCCCTCATCCGGTATTGAACGGCAGCTTGCCCTGTATCGCCGGAAAGCCGGACAATACCGGAAAGCCGCCATTTTGTACCGGAGCCTCTTGCGTGAAACACCCGATGACCGGAGTCTTCTTTCCAGTCTGGTGTACTGTCTGGACCGGATGGGAGAAACCGAATCCGCCCGAAAACTCATGCAAAGCGCCAATAAAGCCTTCAAGCCGACCGCTGACTCGCTGTTGATCGAAGGACGTCTCTGTGTCCGTGCGAAGGACTATCAAGCCGCTCTCGTGATCTTCAGAAAAGTTGTGGACAGATTCCCCAAAGATACTCGCGGGTGGGAAGAAGTTGCGCATGTCTATGATCTGCAGGGCGTCCCTGAAATGGCCGCGACCTTCCGTCAGAAAGCACGGGATACGTTGAATTCGGGGAAAAAGAAGAAAAAGTGACAATCCGCCGAACCGCGTATGGACCGCGGTTCAATCAGGAATGTCTTCGAGTGTCCGGAACATGATATAGGTGTCCACAAAGCCGAGTTCGCTGTGGTTAAAACCGCCGGGAACCGTTCCTATCGTGGTAAAACCGATTTTTCTCCAGAGACTCACCGAGCCCTCGTTTGTGGAAATGATGTAGGGGAAAAGCATGGCCCTGAAACCGGCTTTTTTCGCCTCGATGAGGCAATGTTCGGCAAGCCGGGTGCCGATTCCCCGCCGCTGCTGGCCCGGGGCTACCATGAACGACGCGGTTGCGAGGTGCGAACCGTGTCCGGGAAAGGCGGGCATGAGTTTGTACATGCCGAGCACCCAGCCGCGGTCTTCCGCGACAAAGGTTTTTGTCTCCGGGGCAAACCAGTACGTATGGATGGCTTTGTCCGGTGTATCGGCTGCGAAGACGTAACTCGTTCCGTCCTGAATGACCTCACGAAAAATGTCCCTGATGGCGTTCGCGTCGTCGGTATTTGCCGGGCGTATCTGGATATCCATATACCCAGTATACGCCCGGTTTCGCCCTAGATAAAGAGATTTATTCCGCTTTCGCTTGCCGCTTCCATGTAGGCCGCGACTCCGCCGATTTCCGCGCCGTCGTGGAGCTCACCGGCGGTGATTCCCATGATGTCCATGGACATCTGACAGGCGATCATGCGCACACCGGCCGCTTTCGCCTGCGCGAACATCGTTTCAAGCTGGTCAACCTGCTTTTTCTTCATGCGGTGTTTCATGAGGAGCGGCCCCATGCCGCCGAAGTTCATCGCCGAGAGGGACAGAGCATGCATGCCGCCGGGCATCATGGAGCTGAACATACGCCCCATGAGGTCCTTTTTCACGTATCCGGGACGCTTCTTGCGCAAAACGGAGAGTCCCCAGAAGGTAAAGAACATGGTAACGTCCTTACCCGAGGCCGCCGCGCCGTTCGCGAGCACGAAGGAGGCTAGCGCCCGGTCAAAATCGTTCGAGAAGACGATGAGGGTCGCGGCATTGGAAGAAGCCGCACTTTTTGCTGCCTGTTTCCCGCCTTTTTCGATAACCGCCTCGATAATGCCGTTTGCGTTATTGAGCGATACCAGCAGGTTTCCGGTCAGCGAGCACCAGGACTTCACATCGCGGGAAAAACCGGGATCGGTAGCCCTGATGGTGATGCGGTCTCCGACCGAAAGCTTGTCCGCTTCCTGTTTGAGGCGCATGATGGGACCCGGACACTGGAGGCCGCAGGCGTCGATCGGGATTACCGTGCCGCCTTCGCTTTTGCGCGGACTGCCATTGTCAGTTGACTGGAACCGGTTTGTGTCGTAGAGCGCGGTTTCCGCTTTCCCGGGATCGGAAAGGATCTCGCGTTCGAGACTGGCCGCCTTCCAGGTCTTGTATCCGCCGGAGAGGTTACGGACGTCGGTGTAGCCGAGCTGACGGAGCATGCGCTCGGCCAGATAGCCGCGGAGCCCCACGGCGCAAAAGACGACAATGCTCTGTCCCCGCGGGATTTCTGCAAGACGCGAGCGTATTTCTTCCTGCGGGATGTTCACCGCGCCGGGAATGCTGCCGAGGCTGTGCTCGTCCCGGGTGCGGACATCGAGGAGCAGGGCACCCTTGTCCATAACGTCGTCCAGGCCCTTCCAGGAAAGGGGCCGGGTGTATCCGGAAAGCGAGTTTTCCGCGATAAAGCCGACCATGTTGACGGGGTCTTTCGCGCTGGAAAAGGGCGGGGCATAGGCCTGTTCAAATTCGGCGAGATCGTGTACGGTTCCGCCCTTCTTGATATAGGCGGAAAGGACGTCGATTCTCTTGTCCACGCCGTCGAATCCGACCGCCTGGGCTCCCCAGAGTTTGCCCGAGTCGGGATGATAGAGAATCTTGACGCTAAACTGCAGGGCATCGGGATAGTATCCCGCGTGACTTCCCGCGTGGGTTACCGCCTGGGCAAACGGCAGATTGGCCCGGTCGAGCTGCTTTTCGGTGAGTCCGGTAGACGCGATGGTCATGTCGAAAATTTTCGCGATGCTCGTGGCGATGGTTCCCGTGTAGGGACGGGTGTCGCCGAATATGATGTTGTCTGCGCAGAGGCGGGCCTGTTTGTTGGCGGGACCGGCCAGGGGCACGGTGATGGTGCTTCCCAGAAGCGGACTCGCGAACTCGATCGCGTCGCCGACCGCCCGGATGTCGGGATCGGAGGTTCGGAAGTACTGATCGACCCGGATCGCGCCGTTTTGCGCGAGATCGAGTTTTGCGTCCCGTGCAATGG
>MWCL01000062.1 GCA_002070025.1 Spirochaetes bacterium ADurb.Bin215 | reverse complement strand
ATAGACATCGCCCAGGGCGGCGCGATATTTACGCTGGCGGATACCGCGTTTGCCCTTGCGTCGAATACCCGGGGAAGCGCGGTTGCGGCAAGCACCACCATCAATTTCTGTTCGGCGGTCAGGAGTGGCACGATTCGCGCAATCGCGGAAGAATTGTCCCTGTCGAGAAAGCTCGGAACCTATCAGGTTCGGATAGAGCAGGAAGACGGTACGCTGGCCGCGGTGTTCCAGGGCATGGTGTACCGTAAAAGCGAATAAGTGCTATCAAAATTGTTGAAACTGTTTTCAACAATTTTGATAGCAGTTCAGAACTGCCCCAAAAGGAGTTCTCGTACGCTCACTTGCCGGATTCCGTCTTCTGGCTGTTCGTCCCCATACGCCCCTATCAGATATTTCGGCCAGCCGTCCCGCAGGGAAAGCAGGGCCGCTCTCTTCCTAAGCTGTTCCGCTGCGGTCGAAGTGCTTCCCGCCATCTGGATATATCGCCGCTCTCCGTCCCGGTCACACACAAAACTGATGTCTTCCCGATTACCGTTTCCGCGAATTACCCGGCCTTGCCGTACCGTCCAACCGGAATCGGTCAGATGCAAAAAAACAAGATTCGCGAGCGCCCGGTCGAAGGTGCCGGCGCGTTCACGGTCCGTAAAAGCGCAGCGGAGGCCGCTGTCCCCGAAGTACCAGCTCATTCCGGAGTCGAGGGTTTTTTTGCGGGAAAGATCGTACACGGGCGCGGGAACGAGCAGACCCGAGTCGGTACAGTACCCCAGGTAATCAAGAACAGCCTGCGGTGAAATGGTTATGTTCCGGGTCGAGAACGCCTCCTGGATCTGACGCGAGGAAAGGCTTTCTCCCGTATGGCGGGCAACAAAGCGGAGCAGTTCGCGAATGGCGCGAGGATTGCGTACAGTGAAGCGTTCAAGCACTTCCGTGAGCAGGAAGGAATCGGCGCGGAAGCGGAGCAGGGAAAACCGGTCGGGAGAGTCGGGAGGAAGGAGCGCGTGATGAACGAGTCCGCCGTTTTCTGCATACAGTTCAAGGGATCGCATTGAGTCGCGGATTGAACAGGCTTCGAGAAACTCCGGGTAGGATAGGGGCGGAAGGCGGATGGTTTGAAGAAGGGTGCCAAATATCGGTTTGAGTCGGGTATCAAGTGCTTTCTCATGGCGGGACGAAATGAGAATTGTCGCTGAATAGTCTGAAAGTATGCGGTTGAGTGATTCGGATAAACCGTCTATCCCGTCTCCGTTTTCGATCACCATGACCGACGGACCGACACCGAGCGCACGTGCCTGCTGCAAAATGTCCCGTGTTCCGGTTGTGTCATCGTGTTGCAGATGGACGATCCGTACAGGTGGTTTTTCTCCCCTGATTTCCTGAATAACCGACGCAAGAAACCGGTTCTTGCCGGTTCCGGGAAGCCCGCCGACTATTATAACCCGATGTGTTTTACGGGCGTCCATAATCGTTTGTATGTAATTTCTTCTTTTATAAACCATAGAATGTCTAATATAACAGACAATATAAAAAATATCTACCGAAAGTGAAATATAAAAGACAATAAAATGAAGAAATAGTATTTTAATAGATTGAATCTTGTCCCGGAATTCGGTTAACTACTACTATCACACATTGAAAGGGAGAAATCCATGGCACGACAAATCAAACTTTTTGACACTACCCTGCGCGACGGAGAACAGTCGCCCGGCTGCAGCATGAACCTGCAGGATAAACTTGAAGTGGCGGAAAGTCTCGCAAGTCTCGGTGTGGACATTATTGAAGCCGGGTTTGCCATTGCCAGTCCCGGAGATTTCAAGTCGGTACAGGCGATCGCGAAGAGTATCCGCGGGGTAACCATCGCGTCCCTTTCCCGCGCTCTGGAAAAAGATATCGACGCATCCTGGGAGGCTCTCCGCGAAGCGGAAAGCCCCCGCATTCATACGTTTCTCGCCACGAGCCCGCTTCACATGGAGTACAAGCTCAAGAAGACACCGGACCAGGTATACGAGCAGGCGGTAGCGATGGTCAAATACGCACGCAATCTCTGCGGCGATGTGGAGTTTTCCCTGGAAGACGCCTCCCGCTCGGAGCCCGAATTCATGTACCGTGTAATAGAAGGCGTTATCGCCGCGGGAGCCTCCACCGTCAATATTCCGGATACCGTGGGCTACGCGGTTCCCGAGGAGTACGCCGCGCTGATCAGGAACATACGCAATAACGTCCCGAATGTGGACAAGGCCGTACTCTCCGTACATTGCCACAATGACCTGGGGCTCGGAGTCGCCAACAGCCTGGCTGCGGCCCTGGCCGGTGCCGACCAGATTGAATGTACCATTAACGGACTCGGGGAGCGCGCCGGCAACGCCGCACTCGAGGAAATCGTGATGAATCTGTACACCCGCAAGGAATACTACAACATGACCACCCGGGTCGATTCCACCCGGATCTGGCAAACCTCGCGCAAGGTGTCCAAGGCAACCGGCGTGCGCTGTCAGCCGAACAAGGCGATTGTGGGCGACAATGCCTTCGCGCACGAGTCCGGCATTCACCAGCACGGAGTGCTCGCGAACCGGGCAACGTATGAGATCATGACTCCCGAGTCGATCGGGTTGCCACACAACAAGATGGTGCTCGGAAAGCATTCCGGCCGCCATGCGTTCGAGGAACGTCTCGCATACCTGGGACACCGGGTGTCTGAAGAACGGCTCAACGAACTCTTCGAAGCGTTCAAGGAATTGGCCGACAAGAAAAAGACGGTCTCCGACCGGGATATCGAAGCGATGGTTTCCGGCTCTTCGAGCGGAATTCCGGAATCGTTCCAGCTGGACCGGTTTGTCATCAATTCCGGTTCTTCCATGACTGCCACCTCGGTGGTACGGCTCAAACTGCGCGACGGTACGAAGGTCGAAAAGGTCGCCATCGGCGACGGTCCGGTGGACGCGTCCTTCAACGCGGTAGACAAGATAATCGGCGGATCAGAGATCAAGCTGGAAGACTACAATCTCCAGATTGTCGACGCAACCGACACCGGCGCGGACGCGCAGGGCGAGTCCCATGTCCGCATTACCCGCGACGGCCGTACCTGGAATGGCAGCGGTGTTTCCACCGATATCGTGGAATCGTCGCTCCGGGCGTATCTTTTCGCCATAAACGCCATGCTGTATGATCTTGAACAGGAAAAAACAAGGAGTGCCCAGTGAGTCTGCTTACACAACTGCATATATTCGATTCAACCCTCCGAGACGGAGCGCAGGGGGAAGGCATCAGTTTTTCGGTGCAGGACAAGCTCCACATCGTAAAAGCACTCGATGAGCTCGGCGTCGCCTTTATCGAAGCGGGGAACCCGGGTTCAAACCCGAAGGACCTCGAGTTTTTTCAGGAAGTGAAAAAACTCACCTTGAAGAATTCGAAGATCGTCGCGTTCGGTGCTACCCGCCGCAAGGGGATTACCGCCGCGGACGACGCGAATCTCACGAGTCTTCTGGGCGCGGATACCGATCATGTGTGTATTTTCGGGAAAACCTGGGATTTCCATGTTACCGAGATCCTGCGTGCAACGCTTGAAGAAAATCTTGCCATGATCCGGGAAACCATGGAGTATCTGGTCCAACAGGGGCGGACGGTTATCTACGATGCCGAGCATTTTTTTGACGCGTACCGCAACAACCCCTCCTATGCCATGGAAACGCTCAAGGCCGCCGCTTCCGGCGGCGCCGCCGCGCTCGTCCTCTGCGACACGAACGGCGGAAGCCTTCCCGACGAGGTCCGCGAGATAACCGAGGTGGTGGTACGGGAATGCAAGCTGCCGGTGGGAATCCACTGTCACAACGACACCGGCATGGCGGTCGCGAGCAGCCTCCTTTCCGTGAAAGGCGGCGCTACCCAGGTGCAGGGAACCCTGCTCGGATTCGGCGAGCGTACCGGAAACGCGAACCTTTCCACCATTATTGCGAATCTTGAACTCAAGATGGGGCTCTCCTGCCTGCCTGAAGGGAAGGTTGCCCTGTTGACGCCCATAGCGCGGCGGATAGCCGAGATCGCGAACATTACCGTGGATAACGGCATGCCGTATGTTGGTTTCAACGCGTTTGCCCACAAGGCCGGAATGCACATAGACGCGGTGAACAAGAACTCCCGCGCGTATGAACATGTTTCACCGGATTCTGTCGGGAATGAACGGAATTTTCTCATGAGCGAAGTTGCCGGACGATCCATGATACTCAACCGGCTCAGGGTGTACGATCCTGCGGTTATCAAGGAAAGTCCGGTTGCCACGCAGATTATCAACCGTCTCAAGGAACTGGAACACGACGGGTATCAGTTTGAAGGGGCGGACGGCAGCTTTGAACTTCTTATACGGAAGAACATGGGCAAGTATACGCCCTTCTTTGACCTCGAGTACTACAAGATCATCGAGGAGCAGCCGGTGGACGGCATGCCGAACAATGCTTTCGCCCAGATCAAGATCGGTGTGGAAGGACGCATGGCCATTACCGCGGGCGAGGGCGCCGGACCGGTACATGCGCTTGACCGTGCGCTCAGAAGTGCGCTCGAGCAGTTTTATCCGTCTGTTGCCGAGATGCGCCTGACCGATTTCAAGGTGCGCGTACTCGATTCGAAGAGTGCGACTGCCGCCAAGGTCCGGGTACTCATTGAATCCACCGACGGGGAAGACGACTGGACCACCGTTGGGGTTTCCCGTGACCTTATCGAGGCCTCATGGGTCGCCCTGGTTGATTCATTTGAGTACAAACTGATCAGGGATTCGGAAAAAAAAGTGTAAAATCACTGCCGGATGCTGTACAGAAAAATTAAACTATACTAAAGTAAGTTAAGTATAAGTGCAGTGCCATTACAACCGGATAGCAGGACCCGGCACTCACACAAGGAGACGAAAATGGGAATGACCATGACCCAGAAAATCCTGGCCGCGCACGCGGGGCTTGATTCGGTAACCGCCGGACAGCTCATCGAAGCAAAGCTGGATCTGGTACTCGGAAACGATGTTACCACCCCGGTAGCAATCAACGAATTCGACAAGATCGGCTGCAAGACCGTGTTTGACCGCACCAAGGTCGCCATTGTGCCGGATCACTTTACCCCGAACAAGGATATCAAGGCGGCGGAACAGGCCAAGAAGGTGCGCGAGTTTGCCCGCAAACACGATATCGAAAACTACTTTGAGGTTGGCTGCATGGGTATCGAACATGCACTGCTGCCGGAGAAGGGTCTCGTTGTCGCCGGCGACGTGGTAATCGGCGCGGACAGCCATACCTGTACCTACGGCGCACTCGGCGCGTTTTCCACCGGTATCGGTTCAACCGACATGGCCGCCGGCATGGCCTCGGGAACCGCCTGGTTCAAGGTTCCCTCCGCCATCAAATTTGTCCTCAAGAACAAGCTCTCCGGCTGGGCGAGCGGCAAGGACGTTATTCTCCACATCATCGGCATGATCGGTGTGGACGGCGCCCTGTATCAGTCGATGGAGTTTACCGGACCCGGTCTTGCATCAATCGACATTGACGGACGGTTTACCATCGCGAACATGGCGATCGAAGCCGGCGCGAAGAACGGTATTTTTCCCGTGGACAAGGTTGCCCTCAAGTACCTGAAAGAGCACGGAAAGCGCCCCAACCGCATCTATGAAGCCGACCCCGACGCTGAATACGAACGGGTTATCGAGATCGACCTCGCGGCCATCAAGCCCACGGTCGCTTTCCCGCATCTCCCGTCGAACACCAAGACCATCGACGAGGCAAAGGGCCTCAAGATTGACCAGGTGGTTATCGGATCCTGCACCAACGGCCGTATCCAGGACCTCCGCATTGCCGCGAAGATTCTCAAGGGCCGCTCGGTATCGAAGGATATCCGCTGCATCATCTTCCCGGCCACGCAGAAAATCTATCTGCAGGCAGTCAAGGAAGGACTCGCGGAAATCTTCGTGAAGGCCGGAGTTGCCTTCTCGACTCCCACCTGCGGACCCTGTCTCGGCGGACACATGGGTATTCTCGCAAAGGGCGAGCGTGCGCTCGCGACCACGAACCGCAACTTTGTCGGCCGCATGGGACATCCCGAAAGCGAAGTCTATCTTTCGAATCCGGCGATAGCCGCGGCAAGCGCCATTACCGGCGTCATCACCGATCCTGACGATTTGCCCAGGAAGTAAGGAGAACACTCATGAAAGCACACGGACACGTATTCAAATACGGCGACAATGTTGATACCGACGTCATAATTCCGGCGCGGTATCTCAATACCTCGGACGCGAAGGAACTCGCAGCCCACTGTATGGAAGATATCGACGCGGATTTTGTGTCGAAGGTGAAGGAAGGCGACATCATGGTAGCCACCCGGAACTTCGGCTGTGGTTCGAGCCGCGAACACGCGCCGCTCGCCATCAAGACCGCGGGTATTTCCTGCGTCATCGCGGCGACCTTCGCGCGCATTTTTTACCGGAACTCCATCAACATCGGCCTTCCCATCCTGGAATGCCCCGAAGCGGTTGACGGCATCAACGCCGGAGACGAGGTTGAAGTGGATTTTGACACCGGAAAAATCACCAATGTAACGAGCGGCAAGACCTTCCAGGCGCAGCCGTTTCCCGCCTTCATGCAGGAAATCATCAAGGCCGACGGCCTCGTGAACCAGCTCAGGGCGAAACTCGCCTGATACGCGGGAAAGAAAGGAGAAACCAATGGACTTTAAAATTGCGACCATACCGGGAGACGGAATCGGACCGGACATTGTCCGGGAGGGTTGCCGGGTACTCGAAGCGGTGGGGAAGAAATTCGGCCACAGCTTTACGTTTACCGAAACCCTCGCCGGCGGCGCGGCGATAGACGCAACCGGAAACCCGCTTCCCGCGGAAACCCTCGATGTCTGCAAGAAAAGCGACTCGGTCCTTCTCGGCGCGGTCGGCGGTCCCAAATGGGACAACCTCCCCGGTTCGAAACGGCCGGAAGCCGCCCTCCTGGGCCTCCGCGGCGAGATGAAGGTGTATGCCAATCTCCGCCCGGCGCTCATGTTCAAGCAGCTCGCTTCGGCTTGTCCGCTCAAGGCGGAAATCGTAGAGGACGGGCTTGATATCCTCATTGTCCGCGAGCTGACCGGAGGCATCTACTTCGGCGAGCGCGGCCGGAGCGAGGACGGAACTACCGCCTGGGATACCGAAAAGTATTCCCGCGACGAAATTTCCCGTATCGTGAAGATCGGGTTTGAATCCGCCATGAAGCGGAAGAAGCGCCTTTGCGTAGTGGACAAGGCGAACATCCTGGAGTCGAGCAGACTGTGGCGTGAAGTGACCGAATCGATGAAAGGCAACTACCCGGCCGTTGAACTGTCCTATATGTACGTGGATAACGCGGCCATGCAGCTGGTGCGGAATCCGGGTCAGTTCGACGTGATTGCCACGAGCAACATGTTCGGAGACATTCTTTCGGACGAGGCGAGTCAGGTAACCGGTTCTATCGGTATGCTGGCATCCGCTTCTCTCGGGGATTCCGGTCCCGGACTGTATGAACCGATTCACGGATCCGCTCCCGATATCGCCGGAAAGGATCTCGCAAACCCGCTGGCAACCATCCTGACCTGCGCCATGATGCTGCGGTATTCGCTGAAAGCCGAACGCGAAGCGGTAGCGGTAGAAGCGGCAGTAGCAGCGGTTCTGGATGCCGGCTGGCGTACCGGCGACATCGCCGGCGACGCTTCGCGCGACAAGATCGTCGGTACGAAGAAGATGGGTGACCTGGTTGTTCAGGCATTGGAACAGTAACGGATTTTTGTAACGAATCGTTTTGGCCGGAACCGGTGTTCCGGCCTGAACTGATGCACCGGCCGGGGCTGCCGTTTTGGCAGGATTTGCCCCGTCTGAAACAACCGGGTGTTATTCCCGCCGGGCGAAGGGTCCGATGCGGCATACGTGCTACAAAACGTGGAGGCAGACCAAAGATGCGGAGCACCATATTTTTTTTCATAGTGTCCATAACCGTCTCCCTTTTTTCTGATTATTCAGTTTCCTCCCCATATTTGGCGAACATTTCACGTATGTGTTCGATAAACTGCTTATGTTTGCTGAGTATGTTCAGCGCATTTTTTTCATTACGAATGTCTTCCGTAATGAAGAACTCATGTGGTGGTACCTTGAGTACCCGGCAGAAAGTGGACAGTGTTTCCACGGATATCCACTTCTTTCCATTTTCGATATTGTTTATGAATGTCTGCGACTTTTCCGTTTTTTCGGCAAAAGCCATTTGTGACAGGTTGTTTTTTCGGCGCAACATCCGCAGATTGTTGCCGAGCAGTTTTAGAAGATCATCAGGGGTGTTCATGCTTTTATTACACTATTGGTTTAATAATTACGCAAACATCCAACAGCTACAAAAAAATTGTACTGATAGTACAACAATTGGAGGGTCAGTATGAGAAGTGACAAAGCGAAAAAAGGTATTGAACGGGCTCCGCACCGGTCCCTGTTCAAGGCAATGGGATATACCGACGAGGAATTGGCACGGCCGCTCATCGGTATCGTCAATTCTAA
Organism: Spirochaetes bacterium ADurb.Bin215; assembly: GCA_002070025.1. Taxonomy (GTDB): domain Bacteria; phylum Spirochaetota; class Spirochaetia; order Treponematales; family Treponemataceae; genus Teretinema. The sequence continues at coordinate 5,022 of MWCL01000062.1, read as the reverse complement.
GAACGAGATCATTCCCGGTCATATTCATCTGGACTCCATCGTCAACGCGGTTAAAGCCGGTGTCCGTATGGCCGGTGGTACTCCCATGGAGTTCCCGGCGATCGGTGTGTGCGACGGTATCGCCATGGGCCATGAAGGAATGAAGTATTCCCTCGTGACCCGCGAACTCATAGCGGACTCCATCGAATGTGTGGCTACAGCCCATGCCTTCGACGCGCTTGTCATGATCCCCAACTGCGACAAGATTGTACCCGGCATGCTCATGGCCGCCGGCCGGCTTGATTTGCCGACCATATTCATATCAGGCGGCGCCATGCTCGCCGGAAAATATGGCGACAAACGCATATCCCTCACCGACATGTTCGAAGCGGTCGGTACGGTTGGTGCGGGAGGTATGTCTGTCAAGGAACTCGGAGAAATGGAAAAATGTGCCTGCCCGACTTGCGGTTCGTGTTCGGGCATGTTTACCGCGAATTCCATGAACTGCGTTACCGAGGTTCTCGGTATGGGGCTTCCCGGTAACGGAACCATCCCGGCGGTTATGGCGGAGCGTATCGCACTCGCCAAAAAAGCGGGTATGGCCATCATGAATCTTCTGGAAAAAAAGATAACCGCCCGCATGATCATGACACCGGAGGCCTTCGAAAACGCCCTGGCCGCTGACATGGCCCTCGGCTGCAGTACAAACACTCTGCTGCACATTCCGGCGATTGCCCATGAGGCGGGAGTTCCCTTCGACTTGCGCAAGATTAACGCCATCTCGGAACGAACCCCGAACCTCTGTCGGCTCGCACCGGCCGGTAATGACTTTATCGAAGACTTGTATGCCGCCGGCGGTATTTCCGCCGTTCTCGCGGAACTCGCGAAGAAGAAACTGATCAATACGAAACTCCTTACCGTTACCGGCAAGAAGATTGCCGACAACATCAAGGGCGTTGTGAACCGTAATCCCGCGGTGCTTCGGCCCATTGAAAACCCGTATTCAAAAACCGGCGGCATCGCCGTATTGTACGGAAACCTCGCTCCGGACGGTTGCGTCGTGAAGCGTTCGGCGGTTGCCCCCGAGATGATGAAACACTCCGGCCCTGCGCGAGTTTTTGACAGCGAGGAAGATACCTTCGCCGCGCTCCAGAAGGGCGAAATCAAGGCGGGCGATGTCGTTGTTATCCGCTATGAGGGACCGCGTGGCGGTCCCGGCATGCGGGAAATGCTGTCGGTTACCGCGGCGCTCGCCGGCCGCGGTCTCGACAAGGACGTCGCGCTCATTACCGACGGACGCTTTTCCGGGGCAACCCGCGGCGCGTCAATCGGTCACTGTTCTCCAGAAGCGGCCACCGGGGCACCCATCGCGCTCGTTCAGAACGGCGATCGCATCACCATTGATATCAATGCCTATTCGGTTACTCTCGAAGTGGACGACGCGGAACTTGCCCGCCGCAAGGAAGCATGGAAGGCGCCGAAACCCAAGGTAACCAAGGGCTATCTTTCCCGGTATGCCCGCATGGTTTCCAGCGCCGATAAAGGAGCAATACTGACATGAAATGTACCGGAGCACAAATTGTAATAGAATGCCTGCTTGAAAAAGGTGTGGACACCGTGTTCGGATACCCGGGCGGGACCATCCTCAATATCTACGACGAACTCTACAAGAGCAAGGACCGCATCAATCACATCCGCACCGCGCATGAACAGGGCGCCTGCCATGCCGCGGACGGGTATGCCCGGGTTTCCGGGAAGGTCGGCGTGGTCATGGCGACGAGCGGTCCGGGATGCACCAATCTGGTAACCGGGATCGCGACCGCTTACATGGATTCGGTACCGCTGGTGGCCATTACCTGTAATGTTCCCACCCACCTCATCGGAAAGGACAGTTTCCAGGAAGTGGATATTACCGGCATCACCATGAGCATTACAAAGCATAATTACATAGTCCGTGATGTAACAAAACTCGCGGATGTGGTTCGGGAAGCATTCGACCTGGCCCAATGCGGCCGGCCGGGACCGGTACTCATCGATATTCCCAAGGACATAACCGCGGCGGTAACCGAGTTTGAACCGCTCCCTCCGGGGAAGGCATCGCCGTCTCCGGCCGTGATTCGCTGCATGGGTAAAACACAGGCCCCCACCAGGGAAGAACTGGACGAGGTCGCCGCGATTTTTTCCGCGTCAAAACGACCGTTCTTCTATGTCGGCGGCGGTGTGGTTACCTCGGAAGCGACCGCGGAACTCACCGCGCTCGCGGAAAAAATGAACGCGGCAGTCTCCGTGAGCCTCATGGGAAAGACGGCTTTTCCCGTACGTCACCCCCTATGTACCGGCATGATCGGTATGCACGGCACCAAGGCGTCCAATACCGCGGCGAACAAATGCGATCTTTTGGTCGCGATCGGCGCGCGCTTTTCCGACCGGGTTATCTCCGATCCTTCAAAGTTCGCCCGCGATTCGAAGATTGTCCAGATTGACATAGACCCCGCAGAAATCAACAAGAATATCCGCACGGCAGCCTGTCTTAAAGGAGATATTCGCGCGATTCTTGCCGAACTGGTCACGAAGGTGGAAAGCCGCCCCCGGTCGGACTGGAATGACAGCATTGACAAGTGGAAGTCTCACGTTCCCCCCATGTATTCGAAGAAGACCGCGCTCCATCCCAAATTTGTGTTTGAAGCGGTTCATGAGCGGGTAGGGGACGATGCCATCATTACGACCGAGGTAGGACAGCACCAGATGTGGGTAGCCCAGTTCTATCCATTCGCGAAACCCCGCACCTTCCTTACCTCGGGCGGACTCGGTACCATGGGCTATGGAACCGGCGCGGCCATCGGCGCCCAGTTTGCGGCTCCCGACCGACGGGTTGTTCATATCGCCGGCGACGGTTCGTTCCGAATGAACATGAACGAGCTCACGACCATCGCGATTCACAAGCTGCCGATCATCATCATCATCGCGAACAATCAGACCCTGGGCATGGTACGACAGTGGCAAACACTTTTTTACGACAAGCGCTATTCTGCGACGACGCTCGATGTTGCCGCGCCGGATTTTGTCAAATACGCCGAAGCCTTCGGTATCGCCGGCTATCGCGTGTTCGATGAAAAAGAGTTCATTGCGGCGTTCGACGAAGCGCTTGCCTCGGGCAAGCCCGCCGTCATAGACAGCACGATGGATATTGACGAGATGGTTCTGCCGATGGTTCCCGCCGGCAAACCTATTGACGAACTCATGCTGGATGCGCAATCCTGAGGGGGATGATTTTTCCCACCTTTACCTTTGCGTGTTTTTTTCTCGCGGTCTTCGCCGGGTTCTGGTATATCTTCCGGCGAAAGACCGACCGTAAAATATTTCTTATAGCCGCCAGTTACCTGTTCTACGCAGCATGGGACTGGCGGTTTTGTTTTTTGCTGTTGTTCTCTACCGGGATAAATTATGGCTTCGGGTATCTGGTCGGGACCCGGAAAGACCATCTTTGGCGGAAACTCTTCATGGTTCTGTCCGTAATTGCGAACGTACTGCTTCTGGGATTTTTCAAATATTACACCGCTTTCGCGACCCATTTGAATGCCCTGGTACGGTATTTTTCCTCGTCCGCTGAAGTTTCATCGGTCCCCTTCACGCTTCCGGTTATTTCGGTGCTCCTTCCGGTGGGAATTTCCTTCTATACGTTCAAGGGTATGAGTTATGTCTTCGACGTATACCTGTGCAGGATGCCACCGGTAAAAAGCTTTGCCGACATCATGCTCTATATTTCATTTTTTCCCCAGCTTGCATCCGGTCCGATCGTACACGCGAACGAATTTCTCCCCCAGATAGACCCCGCTGTCGCAGCCGGTATTGAACCCGGCTCCCGTCCCATCAGGTTTGATCGCGCCTCGGCGCTCATCGTTTCCGGGCTTTTCAAGAAGATGGTCGCAGCGAATTTCATTTCGACCCTGCTCGTAGATCCGGTTCTTGCCGATCCGGCCCTCTTCAACACACTCGAAGTTTTTCTCGCCACTGTGGGTTACTCTGCCGTGATATACGCTGATTTTTCCGGGTACAGCGACCTTGCCATCGGTATCGCGCTCTTGCTCGGTTTTAACACGCCGGATAACTTCAACCGTCCGTACATATCCTTTTCCGTTACCGACTTCTGGCGGCGGTGGCATATCACCTTTTCGTCCTGGCTCAGGGAGTATCTCTACTTCGCTTTTGGCGGATCACGGTTCGGATTACGCAGAACGCTTTTTGCCCTGGTTGCTACCATGGTGCTCGGCGGTCTCTGGCACGGGGCTTCCCTCACCTTTGTCGTGTGGGGCCTGATGCAGGGAATCGGCCTTGCTTTGGAACGTCTCTTCAATTACGGCCGAAACCGCAGCGGAACACCCTGGAAAGCCGCGCTTCAGATAACGGGAACCTTTGTCTTCGTAACCGTCAGCTGGGCAGTTTTCCGTGCCCCCGGATTTGATTATCTGGTCCATTTGTTCACTTCGTTCGGAAATATCGGCGTTCCCCGGTCGGTTTCCCTTCCGGTGCCCGTTTTTTTGATGATTCTTGTACTGGCAGTTCAGTTTATTCCGCGATCCTTCCGAAAATCTAGCATGGCATGCTGGACTTCTGTGCCGATTATCGGCAAAGGAATCGCGCTGGGGCTGTTTTTCGCCCTGTTATCCGTGATCGGCATGTCCGGTATAGCTCCCTTCATATACTTCCAGTTTTAGGAGGATGGGGAATCGGTAATGCAATTTCGGGATGCACGTCATAACAGTCCAAATCATGTTCTGCTCGCTGTCGCCGTGGCGCTGGTTGTCGCATCGGTTTTCTGCGCCCGCTCATTATGGATTCCCGCCTCCCGTATAGAAAACCTGCATGTCCGGGCAGTGGTATTGTCCGTGACCGAAGCGGTCGCCGCGTATGCCTCAAATACCGGCCTGGATGAGGCGGTGCCGCGTTTGCGGTCGTCCTTTCTCGGGTTGACCGGACTGTCCGAACACAGTTCCTGGGACAGCCGGTACTTCAACCGGCGGAACGGGTCGTCAAACCGGGAGG
>MWCL01000061.1 GCA_002070025.1 Spirochaetes bacterium ADurb.Bin215 | reverse complement strand
CGCGGCTTGCAGGATCCGTCCCGCCCCGTTCTCGCAACCCTGAAACATTTCGTAGGGCATTCCTTCAGCGAAGGCGCCCGCAACCATGCGCCGGTGCGGATCGGTCCCAACGAACTGCAGGACACCTTCCTCCTGCCCTTCGAAATGGCGGTTAAACTGGCGAAAGCGCATTCACTCATGCCTGCTTACCATGACCTGGACGGAGAGCCCATGCACCAGTCAGTTCGGTATCTGCAGGAAATTCTCCGGGATCAATGGGGCTTTGACGGCATCATTGTTTCCGATTATGAAGGAATTTCCCAGCTTTTCTGGGAGCACCGGACCCAGCCCGATATGGCCTCAGCCGCCGCAGCGGCTCTCACCGCCGGTGTGGATGTTGAACTTCCCGGCGATACCGCATACCGTGAAGGCCTCAAACAGGCTCTGGATCGCGGTATTCTCGACATGGCCGTTGTCGACCAGTCAGTGTACCGTCATTTGCTCTGGAAATCCCGTCTCGGCCTTTTCGAGAATCCCTATGTGGACGAGGACAGCATTCTGCCCGATCTTGGCAAGCATGACGAACTTGCATACAAGGCCGCAGTCAGGTCAATTGTCCTTTTGAAAAATGACGGGATCCTTCCGCTCGCGGACGCGGGGAAGGTCGCTCTGGTCGGTCCGCTTGCGGACAACGCATACGGTATGCTCGGCGGCTATTCCTTCCCGGTTCATCTGGTATTGAGCGAAAGAAAGGAACGAGACACCGCCCTCCGAACCCTCCGGAACGAGCTTTCCGACCGGTTCGGGGAAAACCTCGTCTACCGCAAGGGCTGCGACATTCTTTCCGGCCGGCCGGAGAAACCGGCGGTATTCCCCGGAGACGTGGCGCAGGACGGAAGCAGCCAGACATCTTACATCAGCACCGATGAATCCGGATTTGCCGAAGCGCTCGATGCCGCCCGGAACGCGGACACCGTCATCATGGCGGTGGGAGATCTTGCGGGATTGTTCCTGAGCGGAACGGTCGGGGAAGGCTCTGACGCGAGCTCCCTGGAACTGCCGGGCGCCCAGCGCCGCCTAGCTGAGGCAGTCCTCGATCTCGGAAAGCCGACCATTGTAATCATGTTCAGCGGCAGACCGTACAATTCCGGAACCATCTTCGAGCGGGCCAACGCCGTTATCCAGGCCTGGCTGCCCGGCCAGCGGGGAGCGGGTGCACTTGCGGACATCATGACCGGAACGGTCAATCCCGAGGGCAGGCTTAGCGTTTCAATTCCGCATGTTGCCGGCGCAATGCCCTATTTCTATAATCACAAGCGGAAATCCCCGGGCACGCCAATCCAGCAGGAATTCGGTGCGGCGTATCCCTTCGGATTCGGTCTTTCGTACACCACGTTTTCAATGGATTCATTTGCAGTTGAAGAAAAGAGTATCCCGATTGACGGAGATATCCGGGTGTCACTCACGGTCGCCAATACCGGAAAACGTGAGGGAGACGAACTCGTGCAGGTGTATATCCGCGACAACTACTCGCAGCTGGTGCGGCCGGTCATGGAACTGAAAGCCTTCCAGCGTGTAACGCTTAAAAGCGGACAAAAAGCGAAACTCTCGTTCCGTATTCCGTCCGACATGCTGCAGTATACCGGACGCGACGGCAAAAGAATGGTTGAAGGCGGAACATTCGACATCATGATCGGAAACTCGAGCCGTAACATACTGTTCAAGGAAACGGTTATGGTTGAAGGTAACGTACGGTATCTTGAATCCGACTGGAAGATGCTCAGCACCTGCGCTGTTTCGTACCTGAATTAAAAAAAAGCGGGGAATTGCCAACCGCAATTCCCCGCCTCGTTACGCGTTTTTCTTTTTTAGCTGCTTTTCCCGATAGAGATCGGCATCGGCCAGTGTCATGAGTTTCTCAAGCGGAACCGCTTCTCCGGGATTGTACGGTGCGGCACCGATACTTATAGAGACCTTCCAGGGTTTTCCCAGCGTTTTGTTTTCTCCTGCCTGCAGTTCTTCCATACGTTTCCTGAGCACCGGTATGAATTGTTCGTCGGTATCAAGGGCGAGCACGGTAAACTCGTCCCCGCCAATCCGGGAAACAACATCCATATTCCGGAACGTCTTCCGGAGAATGAGTGCGGCGGTTTTAATGGCAAGATCGCCAGCCTTGTGACCATGAACATCATTGATCCTCTTGAGTCCGTCGAGATCGGCATAGAATACCAGTCCGCCCCGCCCCATTTGCCCTGCAAGTTCCATGCTCCTGCGAGCCAGGTTGAGAAACCCCCGGCGATTGTAGAGACCGGTCAGTTCATCAATCTCGGAAATCTTCTGGAGCTGTGTATTTGATTGTTCAAGCTGATGCAGTACTTCGAGCAGTTTTTGTTCGGATTCTTCACGCGCTTTGAAGAGCGCCGCCGTTTTCAGTGAAGCGCTTACATTTCCCGCCAGATTATCATAGATCTCCCGGGTTATATCGGTTTGGTCGATCATCATGAATCCGATGATTTCATCTCTGAAATACAGGGAACACACTATCATGGACCGCGGTTTTTTCCCAGCCGCATAGGCATACGGCAACAGTTGCCCACGACGTATTCGTGTACTCCGCTTACTTTTGGCGATATTCGTTCCGTTATGATATCCGATGATGAGTTGTGCGCCCTCCGGCTCTGTCCAGGGCTCTTCCTTGCGATGCGTAACCGGTTTGTCATACACGGCAATGTAAAATGATTTGACCCCAAGAGCTTCCAGATGCAACCGTGTTGCCTCACTGATATCCTCAATGGTCAGTGCTGAACCGATATCGGCAAGATAGGTTCGCATACTGGTAATCTGCCCCGCCAGACGAAATTCAGAGCTTCCCTGCTCCACACGAAGCATGGAAATGACAACTTGCAAACACTCACCCAAAAACACTGCGGTTTCATAGGACTTACGGCCAACGGTCGTGTTCTTTTGAAGGTAGATATTCATGAGACTGATGAGCGAGACCCAGGGCCGAACGGTCTGTCCTTCAGAAATCAGTGAATGAAGATGTTCCCCCAGCTGATTAAGGGTTGCCTCGCTGTTCTTTCCCGCTCGTGCTGCATTAAATACCGCGGTTATTACCTTTCGGGAGCGTTGTGTTTGTTCTTCCCCGGTAAACATAGCAACAAGCAGTTCCCGGAACTTTTCATCACATTGAATCCCGGGTTTTTCCGGTATCAACGTTGTTTCGATTTTTTTGACAGTACACGCATAGCCTTCATCGTCCGCACAGTAACAACCGCACGAAGAGCGCAGCACCACCGCAGAAGGCAAGATAATTTCCGGCGGGACAGATTTTCCGTCGATGAGATCAACCGCAGCCAGCACGGCCTGATACCCCTGTTCGTCCAGCGACTGACTGATAGTACTCAGTGAGGGAAACGAGAACCTGGCCTCATGTACATTATCAAACCCGGTAACAGCGACATCCTCGGGAACACGATATCCCAATTTTTTCAGCTCCCGCATGGCTCCAAACGCCATATTGTCATTCGCGCATATCAGTGCATCGGGATATCCTGAATTTTTCTTTTCCGGGAATAATGCGCGTACCGCCTCATGACCTGAGGGAATGGTAAAATCACCTTCATACACCCGATCGGCTGAAACAGAATACCCGAGGGATTCACAGGTATCGCGGAAGACCTGCAAACGTTCGCGGGCTTCTTCGTTGGTCAGAGGGCCGGAAATCATGGCGGGATTTTTACGGGCATGATCGGAAAGAACATGCCGTATCAGCTGCTCGAGTCCGCCAGCATTATCTACGCGTATGGTTGTTTTATGCGGAACCCGGGATCCGATACTGACCCCGGGAACATCCCGGAACTGATCAAAGAAACGGGTATAGGTTGTTTCATCGAGCCGGTTGGCAAATGTCCCTGAAACAATGATCAGTGCATCTACTGTTTGAGGGTGTATTTTCGAATATACGATCGATTGCTGATAGAGGTAGCCGGGTGACCAGGTAGCGGTGTAGCCGGGAAAAATGAGAAGATGTACCTGGCGCTCTTTGGCTCCCCGTACCACTCCGGGCCATATCTGGGCAATGTACTCCCCGAAAAAATTAGTCATCATGATGCCGATTGTCCGCATGCACAAAGTATAGGAGAGAATCGTTTCGAGTGCAAAAAAACTGCGTCAGCTTTTCTCCGGTACCAGCAAAAACCCGCCGGCAACTGCGGTGAGCGGGGCAACGAGGAGTCCATTATGAAAGGGATTTGATATACACTAACTATCTGAACAACTGGAGAAACTCCTCCGGTGTGGCAACTCTCAGGGCTGATTTTTTGTAGTCATTGGTGTTTCTGGTAATTATATAGTCGCACTGGTTCTCTACTGCTGAGCAGTTCTGGAGGGCATCTTCAAAATCGGAAAAGTCCGAAATCAGGGCATCAAGAACATTCTGATGATCAATCGTAATAACGGTAAGGTAGTGCAACAACTTCCCGATAAACACACGTGCCTTTGCGTCCCCGCCTGCTTTGCGTAAAACATAGTATACATTGGCAATTGCATTCGAGGACATGGTTCCGGTAACCAGATTGTTTTCCGCCATGGCCAGAATCATGGAGCTTGCAGAGACAAACGGTTCACGGGCCAGGGCGACGTCAAGCACAATATCGGTATCGATAAATAGCCGCCGTATCAATGAAATTTCTCCTGTCGGGCCTCGCCAAGCATCTCCTTGTACGGTCTCCCCGTATCAGTGAACATCCCGGTAAGACTCTCGGTTATGGGCGCAGGCAATGATTCATGAAGTTCAAGAGCCTTATCCTGTGAAGCAATATTCTCAAGATACTCTTCTACAATGCGTGACACACTTCTATTCTTTCTTTGTGCGTACTCTTTTGCCTGTTCCACTACATTCTTGTCTATCGTCAAAGTAAGTTTTGTCTGCATAGTCACCCTCACACGTGTAATGTTAATACAGAAACACGTGTAATGCAAATTGGTTACATCGCCATCACTCCCTAAAACCCGCCGCGGGCATAGAGCTGGGCATAGTATCCGTCCTGTGCCAAAAGGGCCTCGTGCGTACCCTCTTCCACGATTTCGCCGGAGCGCATCACGTAGATGGTATCCACATGGCGCACGGTGGAAAGGCGGTGTGCAATGATGATGGTGGTACGGTTTTCAGAAAGGCGGAACATTGCCTCCTGGATAAGCGATTCCGATTCATTGTCAAGCGAGGAAGTCGCCTCGTCAAAGACGAGCACGGGTGGATCCTTCAAAAAGACGCGGGCAATGGCGACACGCTGTTTTTGTCCGCCGGACAGTTTTACGCCGCGCTCCCCCACTTCCGTGTCATACCCGTCGGGAAGCTCCATGATGAAGTCGTGGATGTTCGCCATGCGCGCGGCGCGTTCAATGTCCCCGTCAGTCGCGCCGGCCTTCCCATACGCGATATTCTCCCGGATGGTCGCGTCGAAGAGAAACACGTTCTGCTAAACGATGCCCACGTTTTCCCGGAGCGACCGCTGGGTCACCTGCATGATGTCGTGCGCTCCGATACTCACCCGGCCCTTTTGCACTTCGTAAAACCGGGGAAGAAGCGAAACGAGCGTGCTCTTTCCCGCGCCCGACTCCCCGACAATCGCGATCCGTTTTCCGAACGGTATGGCGAGGGTTACCCCCCGGAGCGTCCAGTCCGGTACCCGCTCGTAGCGGAACCAGACATCGTCAAAACGCACTTCGTCATGGTCCATGATAAGCGAAACCGCACCTGGAACGTCGCTGATATCCGGTTCGATATCCATTATTTCCGTAAACCGCTCGAAAGCCGCCGTTCCCTGCTGGAGCTGTTCATTGAAATTGATAAGGCGGTCAATGGGCGGCAAAATGACACTGATATACAATATGAAAGAAAGAAGATCGTATACTTCAACCACACCCCGGTAGATGAGCAGCACGCCGCCGCCTACCACCACGAGATAGTAAAAGTCCCGCAGAAAATTGATAACCGCGTGAAAGCGCGCCATCACGTCGAAGGCGTCTTCCTTGGCGATCTGGAAGTTCCGGTTTGAAACGGAAAACTTTTCCTCTTCAATACGCTCGTTGGCAAACGCCTTGACTTCCCGGATTCCCATCACGGAGTTTTCCACGGTGCTGTTGATGTCGGCCACTTCCCGGCGCACCCGCCGGAATCCCTGCCGCATGCGTCCGCCGAAGAGAATGCCCCAGAGCACCATGAAGGGAAACGGAATGAGCGAGATGAGCGCAAGCGGGAGGCTGAACATGAACATGAAGGCGTAAGCGCCAATAATGACCACCACCGAGATGAGCAGATCTTCCGGCGCGTGATGGGCAACCTCCGAAATGAGGTTGAGATCGTTCGATATGCGCGACATGATGTGTCCCGTCTTGGTATTGTCAAAATAGGTAAACGAAAGTTTTTGCACATGGCGGAACAGGTCCTGCCGCATGTCCGCTTCCATGCGCACCCCCATGATATGCCCCCATTTGATGCGTACGTAATTGCACACAAAAATGAGGAGGTACACTCCGGTCATGACGAGGAGCGAATTGACGATCATGGCAAGATCCCGGTTCGGAATATGGTCCTTGAGAAGACCGCGGGTGATGTACGGAAAAGCGATGGAAATGACTGCCATCACGACAGCCGCGGCCATATCCAGGATAAAGAGGGTCTTGTGGGGTTTATAATAGGGAAGGAAACGTCGGATCATGGTAATAAGATAGCCATTTTCACCGTTTTGGGGAACATGCAGGAACTGCTATCAAAATTGTTGAAAAAAATCTGTGTTTCGCGCGCTTCTTTTGTTGCCTCTTTCAACATTTGGTTGTAGGATACTGATCAGGGAGATGACCATGAAAACATACAAGCTTATTGGTGTGGCACTCGTTGCCGCCTTTGTGATTCTCGGCACCGGCTGCAGCAGGACACCGGTGGCAAAGCACGGACGGCTTTCCATAGAAGGCACCCAACTCGTGGATTCGCACGGGGAACCGGTACAGCTCCGGGGATTCAGCACCCAGCATATAGCGAAGTCCGAGATGTTTGTTACCCCCCGCTATCTGAAGGAATTACGTGAAGATTTCGCAAGCAACGTGATCCGGGTCGCCATGTACACCAACCGCCGGGACTACGGGTACCTCATGTCGCCCGAGCTCAAGGAGGTGGTAAAGCGTGTGGTAAAGGACGCGACAGACGCCGGCCTCTATGCCATCATCGACTGGCACATTCTGGCTGACCGGAACCCGATGGATCATCTCGAAGAATCAAAGGCGTTCTTTGACGACATGTCAAAAGAGTTCGCTTCGTATAAAAACGTCCTCTACGAATTGTGCAACGAACCGAACGGCGACGATGTTACCTGGTCTGAAGACATCAAGCCCTATGCCGAGGAAGTGACCGCAGTTATCCGGAAAAATGATCCGAAAGGAATCATCCTCGTGGGAACACCCTTCTGGTCTTCCCGGCCACAGGACGTGTTGGAAGATCCCCTTGACGACCCGGCGACCATGTATGTGTTTCATTTTTATCCTGACACCACCAACGACGGGTCCCGCGAAAACATAGACCGCGTTCTCGAAGAGATTCCCCTGTTCTGTACGGAATTCGGCGCGTCCGAGCATACCGGCGGCGGAAAGATTTACCCTGCGGAAATTCGGCGCTGGATGGATTTCATGGACGAGCGGAACATTTCCTGGTGCAACTGGAATCTTTCGGCCCTGCACGAGTCGAGCGCCGCGCTCCAGATTTCCTTCAAGCTCGGCACGGACATGCGCCTCGCCGACAAGCTCTCGCCCTCCGGAGAACTCATCCGCTACTACATGATGCGCGGCCGCGTTCCGGACGAAGAACTCGTCGCGCCGTCGTTTCTTGACGAGGAGATTGTACAGTAAGGGACGCTTGCCCAAGAGAGTTGCTCCGGGGTATCTTGGTGGTGTAACAAGGACCCTCCATGAAAGATCTTACCCGTGGCAGTGAAGCCGGACTCATCATTTCATTCTCCATCCCCATGTTGCTGGGAAATCTTCTCCAGCAGTTGTACAACATGGTGGACAGTATCATTGTAGGAAACTGGGTCGGCAAGCAGGCCCTTGCCGCGGTCGGCGCGAGTTTCCCCATCATATTCCTTCTGCTCGCCCTGTTCATGGGGCTCTCCATGGGATCCAACATTCTCATTGCCCAGTATCAGGGTGCAAAAGATACCGGGCGGGTAAAGCGTGCCATTGAAACAACCTATCTTTATACGTTCTGGGGGAGTCTCGTTCTCATGGGCGTCGGCTTTTTCGGCGCAGGGCCCATCATGGATCTTTTGCAAAGTCCGCCGGAAGTACGGCCCCTCGCCGTCCTCTATCTCCGGGTATTCTCGCTCGGCATGCTCCCCTTCCTCGGATTCAACACGATAAGCGGAATACTTCGCGGCCTCGGTGACGCGCATACCCCGTTATACATGCTCCTTCTTTCCACCATTCTCAACATCATCCTTGACCTGTTGTTCGTAATCACCTTCGGATGGGGTGTCGCCGGTGTGGCGTTTGCCACCGTGCTCAGCCAGGGAGTGTCCCTCATCGCATGCATCATATACCTGAACCGGAAGCATGAGTTGTTGCGGGTCAAGTTTACCGCGCTCCGGTTTGATCGCAGCATCTTCATCCTGAGTGTACGAATCGGTATCCCCTCGGGAGTGCAGCAAGCCATGGTCGCGCTCGGCCTGGCCACCATGACCGGCATCGTCAACACCTTCGGGACAGACGCGATCGCCGGGTTCGCTGCAGCCGCCCGTATCGAAAGCATCGCATCCCTTCCCGCCATGACCATCGGAATGGCGATTTCCACCTTTGTGGGGCAAAACCTGGGCGCACGGCAACCGCACCGGGTCCGCAAGGGTCTCCATGCGTCAATCATTCTTTCGGTGGGGATCTCGGTAATCGCGGCACTGGCTTTTTACCTGTTCGGAGAAAACTTCATCGGGCTGTTCAATCCGGATGTGAATGTTGTCGCCATCGGCACCGACTACCTCCGTATCATCGGTCCGTTTTTTATCGTCTTCTCGTTCATGTTCATGCTGAACGGAGTAATCCGCGGCGCGGGCGAAACGCTCATTCCGTTGCTGACCACCCTGCTCGCCATGTGGGCGATCCGTATTCCCGCAGCACTCCTTCTCTCTCACAAGCTCGGCCTCTCCGGCGTCTGGTGGGCATACCCCACCGGCTGGGTAGTCGGATCGGTCATATCATTCATCTATTACCGTTCCGGACGCTGGCTCACAACATTCGAGCGGATTCACGGGGATAAAAAAGCGACTGTCTGAATTTGCCCCGGTCCCTCCTTTTCAGTACCTTGGGGGGACAGGAGGCACACCATGAAAAAAGTGTTTTCCATACTGATATTCCTGGCAGCTCTCAATGCGCTATCCGCGCAATCCTCCCTGCCGGTAACCGAAGATACGACTATTGGACAATTTGAAACGTCGGCAGGATCAGTTATCCTTCGGCGTCTGGTTTCCGGATTGCAAAATCCCTGGTCATTTGATTTTTTACCCACCGGCGAGATACTCATAACCGAACGCGGAGGAACACTCGTACTCATTGACGACAAGCAAACCCATGCCATAACCGGACTCCCGCCCATTTCCGCAGGCGGACAAGGGGGACTGCTCGATATCCTTGTTGACCCTGACTTTGCTAAAAACAGAACAGTGTACTTTACGTATGCAACGGCAGGACCCGGCGGACGCGGAACAGCCTCTGCCCGGGCGGAACTGGACGGATACAATCTCCGGAATGTACACGTACTCTGGGAAATGAAGCGGAAGACGGGAACCGGACATCACTTCGGCTCACGAATCAGGATGCTTCCCGACGGCACCCTGCTCATAAGCACCGGAGACCGTGGCGACATGCAGCGCTCCCAGGATATGGCGGACGCCGCCGGAAAAACACACCGGATCAATACCGACGGAACCATTCCCCTGGATAATCCCTTCAGAACAGTTCGGGGCGCCCTTCCCTCGCTCTACACAACGGGGCACCGAAACATTCAGGGGCTTGCTGTTCATCCTGCTACCGGTGAGATTTGGGCGAGTGAACACGGCCCACAGGGCGGCGACGAAATCAATATCATTGAAAGCGGTAAAAACTACGGCTGGCCGGTTGTGACGTACGGCAGGAATTATGGAACCGGAACACGAATCGGTGAAGGTGAAACGAAAGAGGGATTGGAAAATCCCGTCATCCAGTGGACACCTTCCATTGCGCCGTCGGGTCTCACGTTCTACACGGGAGATGCGTTTCCCGTATGGAAAGGAAGCCTTTTCTCGGGCAACCTCGCGGGACAGCGTCTGGTCCGAATGACAATAGAAAACAGCCGGATTACCGGACAGGAAATATTGCTCCAGGGCACCGTGGGACGAATCAGGGATGTAAAGGAAGGCCCGGACGGCTTTCTGTACCTCATAACCGACTCGGCAAACGGCGCTCTTTACCGGATAGAACCGGCACCGTAACATAGTGCCGGTTTATCGCAACCGGTACAATCCAAGCGGATCTGTTTCAAGGGCGTGCCGGTATAAACCGATAACCTCGTTTACCTTGCAAAAGAGACATCTGGAGTTACCGATCGTCTTCCCGGCAAAATACCCTCTGCGAAACGCTTCATCCTGTATCGCGTACCAGGCATACGAAGGAGGCGTTCCGGTTTCGACATACCACTCGCTCTCGGGATATCTCTTTCGGACCTCGTCCGACGGCCGGGTTAAGGCCTTCACTTCTTCGGGCAGCTCACCTTCCACGTAATGCATACTCGTCAGTCGACAAATATCAACACCGAGGAGAAGCGCGTACCCGTCTTTTTGATGCAGATTTGATAGTCCTTTCGCATTCAGTTCCGCCTCAGCTCCCCAGGCGGCAACCGGCCATTGATCGATGCCAAGCACAACCTCCGCGTCCCGTTTGAATGTGTCCGCAATCAGTCCCATGTCGGTCCGTTCTTCGGATGCAGGATCAAGAATGCGCATTTTTACGGAGATATTCATTTTCAGATCTTGCTCATCCGGCTCAAGACGTCGCGAGAACGGGAAAGCCGTCATGATGATGGCACCCCCGGGTGTTACCACATTTTTAAGCGCCGCTATTACCGCCGGTGCGCCTCCTTCAACATGACCAAAACTGCTGAGAGAAATGTGTACTTCAACATACATGCCTTTTTTTAATCCGATGGAACGGAATCCGTCTTCAAGATCTTGTTGGGATACAGTCATTTTTTTCTCCCTTTTATTACTAATTGAAGACCGGTATGCCAAAAAACTGCATACACAGCAAATATTTTTTATTCTCACTTTTATTTTTTTTGCTCTATCCTTTATTTTCAAACACTGATATACTAAAGACCTGAGTAATGAATACGTGTATTCACTATTTGGTAGAAAATCCTGATTTTTTTAAGGATTCATGTCTTGATGGCTCGTACAATGAATACGAGTAGAGGAAACTGTTATGGGAAAGAAGATCTATGTAGGCAACCTGAGCTACGACACCAATGAAAGCGGACTTCGTTCGGCTTTCGAATCATTTGGAACTGTGGCATCAGTTAACGTAATAACTGACCGGGACACCGGCTCGTCAAAGGGCTTTGGTTTTGTGGAAATGGGTACCGATGAAGAAGCACAGGCAGCGATTTCATCGCTCAATGGCTCCAGCCTCGACGGCCGCCAGATCAAGGTAAACGAAGCGATGGACAAACCCCGCCGCAACGATCGTTACTAAGAACTGATAAAAGCCCGTCCCGAACAACAGTTCGGGGCGGGCTTTTTTTTTGTCTGCTACCAAAATTGTTGAAAAATCCTGTGCTAGTGCCCGAAAACCTTCACGCGGTCCTCGATCGGAATGAAGCTCTTTTCACCAGCGGGAGCCTCCACCGACCCGAAGGGCATCTGGGCGAGGAGCTTCCAGGAAGGATCAAGTTTCCACTCTTTCTTCACATCTTCTTCAACGAGTTCGTTGTAATGCTGCAGGGACGATCCCAGGCCTTCCGACTGGAGGGCGGTCCAGACGGCGAACTGGAGCATGCCGTTCGACTGGTTGGACCAAACCGGGAAATTGTCCGCGTAGAGACTGAAGTCGTTCATAAGTTGTTTTACAACGGCTTGATCCTCGAAAAACAGCACGGTACCCCAGCCCGCGTTGAATCCGTCAATCTTGTCTTCCGTTTTCGGGAATTGTTCAGCCGGAACGATTTTTCGCAAGGCGTCTTTAACCATCTCCCAGAATTTTCCGCTTTCCTTTCCGAAAAGTATCACAACCCTCGCGGACTGTGAATTGAACGCGGAAGGCACGTGGGTAGCGGCAAATTCCACGATTTCCCGCACACGATTCTCCGAGACCGGTTTGCCCTTGCCGATTGCGTATATACTGCGGCGTTTTTCAATCGCCTGATAAAAAGTAGTAATACTCATGGCATATCTCCTTGTGCTAAAGATATGAAGAATTATGAACAAAAACAAGTTTTTCTTACTATTCCGATGTTTTTTATTCGCTTGAACGGACAAGTTCCGTATAACCGGTGGCGAGCAGAATTTAACGCTCGCGCGCTCAATAGTCAGGATCAGGGAAGCGGTTATCGATGAAATCGGTTGAATCAAGACCCGGGTTTCGTCCCCGGGAAAACAGGTCCGTCATGTTTTGCGAGAATACGCAGTATTCGGTACGTATGTCGCTGCTCATTGCATCAATCGAAAAAAGAGTAGTTCCCCGGTTATCGGAGAACGTGCAGCGTTCCCATTTGACCTGTTCGCTGGCAGATATCTCGACAAGATCATATTCGCCGGTGTCCCGGAATGAGGTATCAGAAAAGGTAATATCGGCGCTTCGCATGATTGAAAGGAGACCGTAGGTGCAATCACGAACAATGCTCTCACGCATGGTGAACGATCGGGTATTTTCAAGCGAGATACCGATGGTGCCGCATCCATACAGATCACAATACTGTATGTCAACAGCCTCGCAATTCTTGAAGCGCGCCACTCCTCCGAGACAATTACCGGGGACACTGTGGCCAAGGGTTATTCCGGACAGGGATATGCCTGAACAATTCTCGAACGAAAAGACCCATCCATACGCCGGTTTGATGACAATTTCCACGCCTTCTTCGCCAACAAACGCGATGTTGGAAACCCCGGTGATCACGGGAGTGGGTCCGTCGAATTCATCAACCCAGCGCACCTGCCGGTTCTTGATATGCGATGATGACGAAATATCATACCGTCCTTTCCGGATGCGTATAACCCGATCGGAGGCTATGGCCGCAATCAGTTCGTCGGCCGTGGATACTTCCACAACCTTATTATCACGGGTATCGGAAGCCAGCGCGGTATACAGACGGCCTTCCTCAATATGAACCCGTTCCATGCCCAGGATACGCGCCGTTTCAACCGCGATGGCTTTAACCCGCAGAATGCGCATGTCATCCAGGGTGCTGGTAATAATGATCTGCGCGCCAAGCATTTTTCCTATCGACTGCGCGGATTCGTCACTGACGTCTCCTGAAAGCTGAAATGTCAGTTCTTTCCGGATTTTTTCAATATCGCTACGGTCTACCACGACCATCTTGCCGGAGTTGACAAAGAACTGTGTTATCTCCTGACTGACGAAAAGGGCCAAGGCTTCTGTCGGCGCGGAACTGTCAAGTATGGCGACAACGCTGTCGCGTTCCAGATTCTTTTCAAGCT
>MWCL01000060.1 GCA_002070025.1 Spirochaetes bacterium ADurb.Bin215 | reverse complement strand
GGTGTCGAAGAGATTGAGATAGTTTCGAGAGAGTCGGAGGGTGCGGTTCTTGATGACCGGGTAGGATACCCCGAGGGCTCGAGCGATCTGGCGATAGCCGGCACAGGAATTGAGTCGATCGTCAAGGTCACGAAGGTTAATGGGAAGATGGGTCCAGTAGTTGATCGAGAAGGTCTGGGTCGATGAGGTTGTGCCGCAGTGTTTGCACCTGAATCGTCGGGTCTTCCCCCGGGCAAGGGATGAGAAGAAGCCATAATGATAGTACCAGGGGCTCGTCCGGGCGAGCTTTCGTTTGTGGTAGGGACAGTCGGGATTTGGACAGAACTCTGGCCGACGAACCGGGCGTCCAGCGGACAATCGTCCGCCGTGTTGTGACATGTATACCTCCCCGCAGAGAGGTATATAGAGTAAATCAGGGCAGAATGGCCAGGAATTCAGGCTTTTTGGGCAAGATTATTTCAACAATTTTGATAGCAGTAATTACAGTTTCCCAAATATACAATTCATGGTACCATATCCTACCCTCGTATCTCAGGAGTAAAATCATGAAACGTGCTCTTATTTGTCTGGTCGCAACCGCGTTGTTTTTTGGTACCGGTTGTTCACAATCTGAAACCATAACCCTTTCCTACAGTATCTTTTTCCCCGCCACTCACGCGCAGACTCTGGCAGCGGAACAGTGGGCGAAGGAAGTTGAGACCCGTACCGACGGTCGCGTCAAAATCATCATGTATCCGGGAGAAACCCTCTCCAAGGCGCCCCAGTGCTACGACGGTGTTGTTTCCGGTATCTCGGACATCGGCATGAGCGCGTTCGCGTATACCCGCGGTCGGTTCCCCCTGCTCGAGGCACTCGACTTGCCTGTTGGCTATCCTGATGGCATAACCGCGACCAGGATCGCGAACAAGATCGTTCAAAAGTATCAGCCCGCGGAGCTTTCCGAAGTGAAGGTTCTGTACCTCCACGGTCATGGTCCCGGAATCCTCGCGTCCCGCAAGCCGGTAAAAACCTTGAAGGATATTTCTTCTCTTAAAATCCGGGCAACCGGTCTTTCCGCAAAAATCGTTTCTTCGTTCGGAACGGTTCCCGTCTCCATGAGCCAGGGCGAAACCTACGAAGCGCTTCAGAAAGGCGTGGTAGACGCGACCCTCTGTCCCATTGAGACCCTCAAAGGCTGGAAGCAGGGCGAAGTTATCAACTACGTGGTTGATACCCGCGCCGTCGGCTACACGACCGCGATGTATGCGGTAATGAACAAGGCAAAGTGGGACAGTCTTCCCGAAGATATCCAGAAGATCATTGAGAAAGTAAACGCTGAATGGATCGACAAGCAGGGGGCAGCCTGGGACGAAAGCGACCGGGAGGGCGCAAAGTTTGTCGAATCCCTCGGTCATGAGTTCATCTCCCTGGATCCGGCGGAAGAAGCCGCACTGGTAAAGGCAGTAGAACCCATTCTCGCCGAGTATGTCGATGCAACCGAAGCAAAGGGCCTTCCCGGCAAAGCCGTGCTCGCGGACATCCAGGCGATGCTGAAGGAAGCGAAGTAACATGCTTCGTTTCCTTGAATCGTTCTACGCATGGATCCGCCTCGCGATCACCTTTCTCGCGGTTATAGCCGGCGGTGCGGTACTGGTCATGATCGCCGTTACAAGCGTTGACATACTGCTCCGCCTGTTCGGAACCGGAATCGTCGGCGCCTACGATATTGTGCGGATCATGGGTGTTATCGCGATAGCTTTTTCACTACCCTATGTAACCGCGATCAAGGGGCATATCGCCATAGAGTTTTTCTACCACCGGTTCTCCCGGACCGGTCGAGTCATCCTTGACTCGTCGTTCCGGACCATATCTGTTGGTGTATTCCTCCTGCTCGCCTGGCGGAACATCCTGTACGGAATCATGCTTTTACGGAGCAACCAGGTGATGCAGACGCTGCCCATCCCGGTGTTCTGGATTCCCTGGATGATCAGCCTGAGTTGTGTACTCATGATTCTGACCATCACTTATCATATCTTCCATCCGGGAAAGGAGCTCATAAAGCTGTGACACCTTTGCAAATCGGTCTAATTGGCTGCGTTCTTCTTTTTGGTCTGCTTTTTACCAGCATGCCGGTCGGCTTTGCCATGCTCATTTCCGGCCTCGTCGGGTTCGCTCTCATTGTTTCGCCCCAGGCGGCCACAAGCATGATAACGGCGGAACTTTTTGATACCTTTTCTTCATATAACCTGACGGTTATTCCTCTCTTTGTCCTCATGGGGCAGGTTGCCTTCCACGCGGGCATTAGCACCCGTCTGTTCAAGACGGCTTATACCTGGATCGGTCATTTTCCGGGCGGTCTTGCAATGGCGACGATCGGTGCCTGCGCGGGCTTCGGCGCCATCAGCGGTTCCGGTCCGGCGACCGCGGCAACCATGGCCTCCGTCGCGCTCCCCGAAATGAAGCGGTACCACTATTCCGACGAGCTCGCAAGCGGCGCTGTGGCTTCCGGGGGAAGCCTCGGTATGCTCATACCGCCGAGTGTCGTGTTTATCGTGTATGCCCTCATGACCGAACAGTCAATCGGCGCTCTCTTTCTCGCCGGCGTTGTTCCGGGCATCGTTATCAGTATCCTGTTTTGTCTTTCCATTCTTGTCCGTTGCATCCGAAATCCGACACTCGGCCCGGCCGGTCCGAAAGCCACCTGGAAAGAACGGTTCAAATCGCTGAACGGCGTGATGGAAACCCTCATCCTCTTTTTCTTCGTCATGGGCGGAATGTTTCGCGGCCTGTTTACCCCGATAGAAGCCGCAGCGGTCGGCGCGGGCGGAAGCTTGCTCATCGCGGCGGTCAAGCGTTCGCTTTCCTTCAAGCTGTTGCACCGCATTCTTCTCGAAACGGTACGCACCTCCGGCATGATCTTTTTCATCGTCGCGGCGGCGGTTGTTTTCGGACGATTCCTGGCCGTTTCCCAGATTCCTTACTCCCTCGCTACCTGGTTCGTCTCCCTGCCCCTGCCCGGGTTCATGATCATGGCCCTCGTCATTCTTTTCTTCCTTTTCATGGGCTGTTTTATCGATTCTCTGGCCCTCGTCCTGCTCACCGTACCGATTTTTTATCCCGTAATTCTTGAACTTGGCTACAATCCGGTATGGTTCGGGGTGTTAATCGTCGTAATTACCCAGATGGGAGTCATCACGCCGCCAGTCGGTGTAAACGTCTATGTAGTGAGCGGTATTGAACGAAACATTCCCCTGCAGACCATTTTCAAGGGTTCTCTGCCCTTTCTCTACATGCTCGTCGTGTTTGCCGGCTTGCTCATGCTCTTCCCGCAAATCGCGCTTTTCTTGCCGGGTCTCGGCAAATAGGAGACGGAATGGAACCGATTACCCTGTTTTCAAAGATTCTTTTTTGTACTGATTTTTCTCGTGAATCTGTAGCGGCATTTTCGTATGCTCTCGAACTCTGCCGGACAAGCAAGGATGCCGAAATCATTCTCTTCCACGTGATTCCCGAACCCGACGCACAGTTCTGGAAAACCTACATCTATGAACTCGATCAGATTGACGAGAAGGCTAAAGAGGCTATTGATCAACAGTTTGCGGAAGATTATCTGTCGCGGGTTCCCGCCGGTACACGGGTTTCTACCCGGGTCGCGGTCGGCAATGCCGGTCAACAGGTTATCAGTCTCGTGGAAAAGGAAAAGATCGACCTGATTGTCATGGGCCGTAAACGGAAAAAATCACCCGGTGTGTTTTTTGGAGACAGCGCCAAGGCTACCCTGCAAAAAGCGGGGTGTCCCATTCTGGTTATTCCGGAAGACTGATCGGGACCGCGCTATAGAAGCGCATGAATGGCGTCCGGAATGTATTCGAGCACGTCGTTCGCGAGAACCCCGTAGTCTGTTTTCTTGTCCGCGGCCTGCTCTCCGGCAAGCCCGTGCACGTATACCGCAAGCGCTGCGCCGTCCAGCGGGCTGAGCCCCTGGGCGCATAAACCCGCGATCATTCCGGCAAGCACGTCCCCGGTTCCCGCTTTCGCGAGAGCGGACGTCCCGGTTGTATTTACCAAAACTTCTGTCCCGTCCGTTACCACCGTTTCACGTCCTTTCAGCACAACAACCGCGCCGAACCGTTTCGCGGCGTCCATCGCAACTGATACGCGATTCTCCTGGACCGCACTTACGGTCAAATCACAGAGACGAGCCATTTCCCCGGGATGGGGCGTGAGCACCAGCTTGCCGGGCAGGCGTATTGCCGGAGCCGCGTGCAAGGCACGGGACAGAAGATTGAGGCCGTCCGCGTCAAGAATGACGGGGACCTCCCGCCGTTGCAAGGATAAAAGCACCCGTTCAAAGAACCGGTCCAGTCGTACCGGAATTCCCGAAATCCGGGAGAGACCGCAGCCAAAAAGCACGACGGAGTACCGGTCCAGAAGCGTGTCCACCCGGCGCCAGGCCCGCGAGGATACCGTCCCGCGGAAACTTTTAAGGCGGACGGTCACGACCCCGGCCGTCACAACGGCGGGAAGCACTTCTTCCGGTCCGGCGAGGGTTACGTAGCCGGCGCCGCTCCTGAGCGCGGCGACACTCGATAAATAGGCGGCGCCGCGGTATGACGGCGATCCTGCGATCGCGAGAACCGATCCGAAATCGCCCTTGCTGGAATCTTCTTTCCGCGGCGGCAACAACGCGGCAGCGAAAGCCCGGTCTATTTTTTCCATCACACTACCTCTTTGTATTAAGCGCGTCATTCATACGCGTTCCGAACTCATGTGCGAATTCGGCGGGTGTCATCAATTTGCTGTGCGATAGCAAATCCCGCATCCCGTCGGTATGGATCCGGTTGTACGCATGACCGGGTCCGAAAGAAAAACACCCGTCTCCGGTGTTGAATATCAGAAACCGGTTGTTCATTCCGGGAGAGCGGATGTTTTCCCTGCGGGCAATCGTCTCATACAGGTAAATCCCTCCCCGCGGGGAAGCAACGAGCCACAGACCCTCCGCGTGTATGGGCGTACCGATATACGTTGCCAGATGGTTCATAACCGACAGGGACATTGCCCGGAAATTGACGAGGTCGGTCTTCAGGCACACAAGAATCCGAACGGATAGCCTTCGCCGGCGAAACAAGCCTCTTCCCGATTCTTTGGGAGCGGAGCAGTAGAGGGTATAGTCTTCACCGTCCTCGAGCAAGGTTCCGTTAAACCAGTCAATAATCAGTGCGGTCAACACAGAAAAATCTCCCCCGGCTCCGGAACGACCGGAGCGTTTATACTTTACGACAGTATGCCACAGTTTACCGAAAAAAACTCCAACACTCGTCGCTTGACACCTCCTCCACCGTAGGGAATACTTGTACTGACAAGGAGAATCACCATGCCGTATATCAAAGTTGAAACGAATGGACAAATCCCGGACACCGGTCTGTTTCTCGAGAAACTTTCCGCCCGCGCCGCGGAGATCCTCGGAAAACCGGAACGCTATATCATGACCGCGCTCCACAAGAATACATCCATGTTTTTTGCCGGTTCGAACATGCCGACCCTGTTCATGGAGTGTAAAAGCATCGGTCTTTCCGAGGCGCAAACAAAGGACCTGAGTCGCGCTTTCTGCAAGTTTGTTGAATCGGAGCTCGGGATTCCCGCTGATCGGGTATACATTGAATTTACCGGCGCTTCCGGCGCCATGTGGGGCTTCAACAACGATACCTTTTAACCCTTTTTGCTATGAACCGTCACGGTATTGGTATACAATCAATACATTGAAAGAATAAGGAGTTTGCCATGAAAAAGAATGTTCTTGCAATTTTGATGACCGGCTTTGCGTTGCTTCTCGCAGTTTCCTGCGCCAGCGCGCCGCAAAAACCGGCAGAACCGCTGGATGATCTTTCCGTCGCGAGAAAAGCCGCGGAAGATTCCCGCGCGAAAGCGCTTGAGATAAAAGCGGATGTTGCCGTCAACGCATTGTTCACCGAAGCGGATACTGTTTTTACCGCCGCGAAAGAATCAGAAACCGCGGAAGCTCCCGAAGCAGCGCGGGGAGAATACACCCAGGCCGCGGATCTTTTTACCACGGCATACAACGAAGCCAAGGCAAAGCGCGACGCCGCGATGAACGCCCTTGATACCGCCGAACGTGAGCGCGTTGCGTCCGAAGACGTGTTACGACAAATGGAAGAAGAACAGAATACCGAAGAGGAGGCCCGCAATGAATAAGAAATTACTTTGCCTCGCCATCGCATTGCTAGTGTTGCTTTCAGCGACCTGGTCCCAGAACCTCCTCGACAACGAGTATCAAAAAGCCGGCCGTGAATACGAACAACAGGCCAAAACCGCCATGAACGATGGCCGGTATGACGAAGCCGCAAAATTTGCCGATCTTGCTGCAATCGAGTATCGCAAAAGCCGGGAATACGCCGACATGATGCTTCTGAAATTCCGCGCGGCGAACGCGATCAATCTTGCCCAGCGGACCATTACCGATGTGAGCAGCGTGAAAGCAACCGCCGATCGCTACGCGGCGGAAATTGCCCAGGCAAAGGCGCTTCTTGCCGAGGCACGCGCCCTGTACGACGCTGAAAACTGGATCGAAAGCCGCGCAAAGGCGGAAGATTCCATCGCGTTGCTCAAAGACATTCGCCGGGTTGATACCCCCACGGCGTCCGTATCGTCATCCGCGTTGGTTCTCCCGCGCTACTATACCGTAGTCGCGCGGCCGGTCAACACCGACTGTTACTGGAATATCGCGGGCATGGACGGCGTCTACAGCGATCCTTTCCAGTGGGAAAATCTCTGGCACGCAAACAAGGATGCCATGAAGGATCCCGAAAATCCGCATCTCATCTTCCCCGGAATGGTTATTGAAATTCCGTCCCTCAAGGGAGAACGGCGGGAAGGCACCTATGATCCTGACAAGGATTATTCAACGCTGAAATAACCGTCGACCGACAAGCGGAACCGGAAACCCGGTTCCGCTTTTTTTTACAAAAGCGGTGAAAAAATCCGCATGATCCTTCCCAAAAATTTCTGAAACACCGGCATTTTTTCCACAACCTCCTCGGTTATTTCCTCACATGCCATCAGAGTATTCAGAAAATCACGCTTTATTGCCGCAATAGTCTGCGTTTCATACAACCAAACGCCGCATTCAAAGTGAAGATACAAACTCCGGAAATCCATATTGATGGTTCCCACAACCGCGTACCGGTCGTCGGCGACAAAACATTTGGAGTGAATGAACCCGGGCGTATACTCGTAAATTTTTACCCCGCATTCAATAAGCTGACGATAGTACGCACGTGTCGCGGCATGAACGAAAAAATTGTCACCGCGGTGCGGCGTGATGATGCGAACATCGGTTCCGCCTTTTGCAGCGAGCGAAAGTGCGATTGTCAGCTCATTGTCAATTATGAGATAGGGTGTGGTTATATACAGGAACCGTTCCGCCCGGTGAATCAGGGACAGATAGACATTCTCACCGACCGACTCCCCGTCCATGGGACGATCAGCAAAGGGCTGAACGAAGCCGGATGCGTCCGGTATCTCGGGAAGCGACGGCGGGCGGTACTGTAAAAAATCCCCTTTTTCTCCCCTGAGATATTCCCACATTCCCAGGAACATGACCGTAAAACTCCAGGCGGCATCACCTTCCAAAAAAATCGCGACATCCTTCCAGTGTCCGTATTTGTCCACACGGTTTATATATTCATCTGCGATATTGATGCCACCGGTAAACGCCGCTCGTCCGTCTATCACCGTAATCTTCCGGTGATCACGGCTGTTGATATACGCGGAAAGAACCGGACGGATAGGATTGAACACCGCGCACTTGATGCCCCGTTTACCGAGTTTACGCGAATACTTGGCCGGAAGCGTTTTCATGCAGCCGTAGTCGTCGTAAATGACCCGGACATCCACACCGGAAGCTGCTTTTCGTTCCAACACCTCAAGAACCGTATTCCACATTTCTCCCGGTTCAATGATGTAGTATTCCATGAAAATATAGTTTTCCGCTTTTTCCAGCTCTTCGAGTAATCGGCGGAATTTGACTTCTCCGGTCGGCAAGTATTCGGTCCGGGTGTTTACCCACAGCGGGCTGAACGCGTATTGATGAAGATAGCGGCCCTGGTGACGGGCCAGCGCGTCCAGCGACGGATCCATGACCGAACCGTCTCCGGGGGCCGGTAATTGAAGCTCGGGAAGGGCCGCGCAAATATGCTCGGTCATGGCGTCGAGTGTACGACGCATTTTCCGGGCAAGCCGGTCAGTACCCCAAAACAGGTAAAACAGCGCGCCGAACACCGGAAAAATCAGGATGGGAACCATCCAGGCGAGTTTGTAGGCAGGATTGTCCCTGCTGCTGAGTATCCAGAGAGTCACCGCGACGGTAACAACGATGGTAACAAGATAAAACGCGAAAAAACTTTTTTGCAGCGCGGTTACCGCAAATACGATAAAACCTGCCTGAAGCGCCAGGGAAAGGATAACCGGTACGGAGCGGGAGAGAAAGAGTCTTTTTCGTTTGCGGGGAACTCGTCCGCCAGCGATTTTGGCCATATTACCAGTATACCACGGTACTGCTACGAAAATTGTTGAAAAAATCCACAAAAAAAAGCCCCCGGACGAATCGCCGGGGGCCATGTGCGGAACAAAGCTCCGAAGAAATCCGCCTAGAGGATAACTTCCTTCATGGCGGTCATGTAGCCGCGGAGCACCTTGCCCACTTTTTCAACGTTGTGGGTGCGGATTTCCTCGTTTACTTTGACAAGTTCCCGGTTGGATACCGAGTTGTCCTTCACGGAAAGACCCTTGCCGATTACGTCGGTGTCTATCTTTGCCATGAAGTCCTTGAGAAGCGGCCGGCACGCGTTGTCGAAGAGGTAGCAGCCGTATTCCGCGGTATCGGAAATAACCTTGTTCATTTCATACAGTTTCTTCCGGCTGATGAGGTTCGCGATGAGCGGTGTTTCGTGCAGGGACTCGTAGTAGGCGCTTTCCGCCTTGATTCCCGCGTCGGTCATGGTTTCAAAGGCGAGTTCGACACCGGCCTTGACCATGGCGACCATGAGGATTCCCTTGTCGAAATAATCCTGCTCGGAAATCGCGTCGCCGGAGGGAGCGGTCTGCTCGAAGGCGGTCTTTCCGGTCGCTTCGCGCCAGGCAAGGAGGTCCTTGTCGCCGGCCTTCCAGTCTTCCATCATGGTGGTACTGAACTTGCCGGAAATGATGTCGTCCTGGTGCTTCTGGTAAAGGGGCGCCATGATTTTCTTCAGTTCAACCGAAAGGGCGTGAGCCTTGAGCTTCGCGGGGTTCGACAAGCGATCCATCATGCCGGTAATGCCGCCCCATTTGAGGGCCTCGGTAACGGTTTCCCATCCATACTGGATGAACTTGGCGGCCCAGGCTTTGTCTATGCCCTTTTCCACCATCTTGTCGAAGCACAGAAGGCTACCGGTCTGGAGCATACCGCAGAGAATGGTCTGCTCGCCCATGAGGTCGGACTTTACTTCGGCGATAAAGCTGGACTCGAGCACACCGGCGCGGCTTCCGCCGGTTCCAACGGCGAGCGCCTTGGCGATTGCCCAGCCGTTTCCGTCAGGATCGTTTTCGGGGTGCACCGCGATAAGGGTGGGAATGCCGAATCCGCGTAAGTATTCAACGCGAACCTCGGAACCGGGTCCCTTGGGAGCCATCATGACGACGGTGATATCCTTGCGAATCTGCATGCCTTCTTCAACAATGTTGAAGCCATGGCTGTACCAGAGCGCGGAGCCCTTTTTCATGAGGGGCATGACCGCGGCAATAACGGGGGAGTGCTGCTTGTCCGGAGTAAGGTTTCCCACCACATCTGCAGAGGGAATGAGTTCATCATAGGTGCCCACGGTAAAGCCGTTTTCGGTGGCGTTCTTCCAGCTGGCCCGCTTTTCGGCGATGGCTTCCTTGCGGAGCGCGTAGCTTACGTCGAGGCCGGAGTCCCGGAGGTTGAGGCCCTGGTTAAGACCCTGTGCACCGCATCCGACGATTACGATTTTTTTGCCCTTCAGGGCTGCGGTGCCGTCCGCAAATTCCTCACGGTCCATGAATCGGCAGGTACCAAGCTGTTTGAGTGCTTCCCGCCAGGGAATTGAATTGAAATAGTTCATAGGTTTCTTCTCCACACGATTTTTTTCGGGCAGGATTTCCGGCCGGACGCTCCGGCTCTTGCGCAACCCCGCACGAGTATGTTATACCCCTTTTACAGCATTGCGTAAAGTGAAAGATATCGTATGCAGTGTTGATATTTTTGCATCAACCGGAGTATAAAACGCATGGATTTTCATGAACTGGAAGCATTTCTCGCGCTTGCAGACACGCTTCACTTCGGTCGCGCCGCGTCACGGGCAGCATTGAGTCCATCGGCGCTGAGCCGGCTCATAACCCGGCTCGAGGAAGAACAGGGCGTGGCTCTTTTTGAGCGCGACTCCCGGAGGGTTGAGCTTACCGAAGAAGGAAATCTCTTCCGCGAATTCGCCCGGGAAAGCGTCTTCCGCAAGAATGATCTTCTCCACCGGTTTGCTTCCCGGAGCGAACGCCCGGGCGGCATCCTGCGCATTTACGCCTCCGTTACCGCCTGCTATTCCATTTTGCCGCCGTTTGTGGAAGCCTTGTCCGCGGAACACCCGGAAGTCCGGCTTTCAATCGACACCGGAGACCCGGCTCCTGCGGCGGACGCGGTCCGAGAAAACCGAGCGGATATCGCCATCTCGGCCCTGCCGGACGGCGGGTTTGAGGACCTCCTGTCCCATTCAGTCCGGAAAACCCCGCTTGTCTTCGCCGCAGCGAAAAACGGCCCCTACGGCGCGCTTGCCCTTCCACCTGCCTCTATCGACAATGAACCGTCCCGGGAAGAAACACAACAACGGGAACAAGTGCTCGAAAATGTCCCCCTCATCCTGCCGCGGACCGGTCTTGCCCGGTACCGGTTTGATCAGTGGGTTCAAAAAAGGCGGACGGTAACCGGGGAGGCTTTTTCCCCGGAAATTACGGCAGAAACCGCGGGCAATGAAGCCCTGCTCGCTCTTGCCCGCCTCGGCGCCGGGCTTGCCCTCGTTCCCCGGCTGGTTCTGGAAAACTCCCCGTTCGCGGAAGGCCTCGTCCTCTACCGCGCGGGCAAGGATTTCGGCGAATATGATATCGGCTTTGTACAAAAAAAACAGGCGGAATCCCCCGCGCGGGAAGCACTCCTTGCCGCAGTTCATACCCTTATCCGGAGAATTTGGCCCCATGAGTAAGACCCTTTTTTCTTTCGACAACGCGACCATTGAAACCCGCGACAAGAAGATCCTGCACGGCGTTACCTGGACCCTGAACCGCGGCGACGCCTGGCTTCTCACGGGCGGAAACGGATCGGGGAAAAGCGCGCTTGCCGCGAGCCTTGCCGGCCAGCTCGACATCCTGCAACAGGGCAGCGAACCGGTTGCTGACACAACACTTCCCCGGACAACCCTCGCGTCGTTTGAGGAAGCTGCCCGTCTCATCCGGGAAGAACGCTACCGCGATGACTCCGACTTTGTGGAAGGGGGCGTCGATCCCGGACGAACCCCGGCGGATATCCTGGAACTCGATAATCCAGAACAGCATCCTGCGGTTATCCAGTGCGGCATTACGAAAATTCTCCATCGCGGCCTCAAGTATCTTTCCACCGGGGAAATTCGCAGGACCCTTCTCGCGAAAACCCTCACAAGCCAGGCAGACATCATCATTCTGGACGAGCCCTTCGACGGACTCGACACGCTGTCCCGGGAAGAACTCGCCTACATTATCGAAGCAATCGCCAAAAATTCCGGACAGACGCTCATCATCGTTCAGGATCGGGAAGCCGGTATTCCGGACGCGGTAGACCGGGTGCTTTCGCTCCGCGCGGGAACCGTTGCCTTTGTGGGCTCCCGGGCCGCCTTCCGTGAATACACCGCGGCACAACAACCCGCGCGGGGGCAGCCGCCTGCCGGGGTTCAACAACCCGCGACGAGTCTATCACCCGCCGGGGAAATGACGGAACCCGAGCTTCCCGAAGGCCGCGTATTTGACGAAGGCGGGGACATTCGAACGCCCCTCGTGGAGATGCGCAACGTGACCGTGGAATGGAGCGGAAACCGGGTGCTCGACAATCTCAGCTGGACCCTTTTTCCCGGCCAGCACTGGCTTATCCGCGGGCCGAACGGTTCGGGAAAGACAACGTTTCTCGAGCTCATTACCGGCGACAATCCCCAGGTATTCAAAAACGATGTTCGTCTGTTCGGCCGCCGCCGCGGTTCAGGCGAAACAATCTGGGAGATAAAGGCGCGGCTCGG
This sequence comes from Spirochaetes bacterium ADurb.Bin215, assembly GCA_002070025.1. GTDB lineage: Bacteria > Spirochaetota > Spirochaetia > Treponematales > Treponemataceae > Teretinema. The sequence goes on along the minus strand of MWCL01000060.1, from coordinate 1,728 downwards.
CATCGTTTCCTGGCGGCTCCATCAGGAATACCGCATGACCGGCGACCTCGACCTGGAAGGAGTGCTTCTTTCCGGTCTTCACGACTCCATCGGCCTCTACGAAAAACGGACCGACGAACAGCGCCGGCTCGCCGCAAAGTGGCTTTCCCTCGCCGATCTCGCCGAACAACGTGAATCGTCCTTTTCTTCCCTTTCCTACGGCCAGCAGCGGGCGGTACTCATCCTGCGGGCCGCGATAAAACGCCCGCCCGTCCTCATTCTGGATGAACCCTGTCACGGCCTCGACACGGACCATCGGGCGTTTGTGCTTGCCCTGCTCGAACGGATAGCCGCAACCGGCTCATCCACCCTGTTGCACGTTACCCACGACCCGGAGGAAGTGCTCCCCTGCGAAAAGCATATTCTCGAGCTCCGCCCGGGCGAATCGCCCATGTGGTACGTTATATCCCGAAAGTAAAAAAATTCGTATCTTCACCGTTCCGTGATATGATTCTACCCATGAAAACAACTATTTCAGAACGACTCGAACAGCAAATGGCTTTTTTGGTGGAAGTTGAAAAACTTAAAGCGATATACCGGCAAAACATGGTAACGGACCTGAGCCGGCATGAAAACAGCGCCGAGCACTCATGGCACGTCGCGCTCATGGCAATGATCCTTGCGGATAACGCTGCGGATCCCGGAGTAGACCCGATTCAAGCCATGAAAATGCTCATTCTCCACGACATCGTGGAAATTGACGCGGGAGACGTGTCTCTCTACGACGTACAGGGAAATATCGGAAAAGAGGAACGGGAAGAGCGTGCGGCCGAACGCATTTTCGGTCTCTTGCCGCCGGACCAGAAAAAGGAGTGTATCGCGCTCTGGAAGGAATTCGACGAGCGTAAAACACCCACCGCCCTTTTTGCCGCTGCGCTCGACAACATGCAGCCGGTGGTGAACCATTACGCATCAGGCGGTTACGGCATAAAAAACCGCGACTTGAAGACGCGGCAGATAATCGAGAAAAAACAATTTATCGCAGAAGCGTCCCCGGAACTCTGGAGTTTCACGCACAAGACCATCATGCAGAGCGAGGAAGCCGGGTTCTATTCTCCGGACTGACCGAGCAGGTTCTTCCGCATGTGCGCGAGAAGTTCCGCGTACTGTTCATACGCGGGGATTCCCGGAAACTGCGCGGCGATGCCCGCCGGAGCGCGGAAGAGCGCGCCGGTATCGGCTTCCTGAATCATGCCGAGATCATTGTAGGAGTCTCCGGCGGCCATTACCGAGAGGTGTATGCCCTTGAGCGCGCGAACAGCCATCTTTTTGCCTTCTTCCTGACGAAGCGCAAAGCCGGTAATGGAACCGTCTGCCGCCACTTCCAGCGTGTTGCAAAAAAGCGTGGGGTACCCGAGCTTTTTCATGAGCGGCTGGGCGAACTGGGTAAAGGTATCGGAAAGAATGATCACCTGGGCTTCCGCGCGCACGGTGTCGATAAACTCGACCGCGCCGGGGAGCGGATCCATCGACCCGATCACTTCCTGGATATCCGGCAGCTTCAACCCTTTCTCACGGAGAATATCCAGCCGGAAGTTCATGAGCTTTGAATAATCGGGTTCATCCCGGGTTGTCCGGGTCAGTTCCGGAATCCCGGTCTTCTTCGAAAATTCAATCCAGATTTCCGGAACCAGCACGCCTTCAAGATCAAGACAGAGAACGTGCATGGCTTATTCCCCTATTCCCGCG
>MWCL01000059.1 GCA_002070025.1 Spirochaetes bacterium ADurb.Bin215 | reverse complement strand
CGACTTGCATGCTTAAGACGCGCCGCCAGCGTTCGTTCTGAGCCAGGATCAAACTCTCCATGATATATTCTCAAAGGTCCGAAGACCTCTGAAATCTCATTAGAGCCTAATCCCTTTAATTCTATTAAAGGAATTTGTGAGGTTGGCGTTAGCCAAACTCACGGGTTCTCATTCTTCGATTGCTTGCGTTCACATTCTCTCCCTTGCGGGTTCAAATGTATAACCTTGCTGCGCGCAGTCACTTCTTCAGTCTTTCAACTTCAAAAGCGTCTGCGGCTTTCCTTCTTTCCCTTCCCTTTATTTTCAAAGATCATCATGGCTTTGAAAGCGCATTTTCACGCTTCCCGCCGTTTGCGCCAGCCGGCTGTTTTGGCCCGGCGGCGTATATACTCAAACTCAAATAAAGAGCTTGTAGTTTCCGAGTTGTTTCAAATCTTTGGATAAGCAGTTGCTGCAGGTTGTCTTCAGGAAACCCGCGCGTCAAACACGTTCATTATCAAAGACCCGCGCCGGTTACTCTGTATCAGCGCGACGAATGTATGTATAGCATCTTTGCCGATAAAAGGTCAATAGCTTTAAAACTATTTCCTGATCTTTTTTTATTCGATTTCCGCTTCCTTCAGGTTTGCCCTCCCCTCCAGTTCATCAGTAATCCTGGTTATCTCGGCGATGATCGTATCAAATGGTTTCGCTTTCAGCGAGAGCCGCTTTTCGTCGCGTTGATACTCCCATACCAGAAGGCCGAGTTCGGCATGCAGACTCTGCAATCTTTTCCTGAGACGTCGGGTATCAATGGTCTGTATGAGTGTCTCGCTTGCATCCTGGAGCCGTTCGCCAGCCTTGGCGGAGAACGACATCAGGGCGTCCCGGCTTTTATTCGCGTAATCTTTGAGTGTTTCGTCAATTTTTGCCATATCGTACTCCTACTTCTTTTTGATACCCAGAATGGTCAGATCATCATATTGCTCGTCTTCACGGACATGGGTGTAGTACCGGTATTCCTCATATTCCGGATGATCTTTTCGGTTTGAACAGTAGTTTCCGTACTGAACAAAGTATTTGGCCAGGAAATCATCTACCCGGCGGTCAACCTGTACACGTTCCTGTTCGCCCGCTTTCGGATCCCGGTACATCCGGAACACTTTCTCTATCGAAATCAGCCCGAGTATCGCTTCTTCAAGTGTACCGTCTGCACGGGTAAAGTCAAATTCATACGGAATGTCGCCTTCGGGGTTATGCCATTTGGTGAGGATGTATTTTTTCCGGGCAAAGACGGATTCAATTATCTCGTGTACACGGTCCGCGCCGAGTTCTTCATTATCCTGTCCCACGGAGTGATTTCCATGTTCGTCGCCTTCTTTCAGTCCTTCCTCACTGCAGGTGTATATCTTGAGATCGGGGGTCCGGAACATGCGCTTCGCTTCGTCGGTACCGTCAGTGTAGAGAAAGAGCACGTCGCCCTTCTGTATCTTGTGGGATACGACCTGGAACCCGCCTTTCATGTCCACCATGAATGAGGGGAAAACCCCGGCAGCGGAGATTTCCGGCAGGGTCAGGGTCTTGACCCGTCCGGTCGCGGCTTCAAACAGATGAACAAGATTGTCGCCGGCATTGCAAAAATGGGCAGTTCCGGTTTTCGCGTCGAAAATGAGCAGGGTAAATGCGGCGAACCGCCCCTTGAATCCGCGGGACTCGAGGAGATCGTTGATGCGGGAAACGATGAGGTCAATCCGGTAGCCGTTTTTCTTGTAGGTCCAGTCCTTGAAATAGTCCAGGAAGAGTGTCGCCACTTCGACCATGATGAGCGCAGCCGGAACTCCCTTTCCGGCAACGTCGCACTTGATAACGGCGTAATGCCGCTCGTCAAGCTTGATGTAGTCGAAATAGTCTCCCGATACACCTTTTGCGCCTTCGTAGTATCCGAAGAACTCGGCGTTCTCGTCGGAACTGCTTCCGCAGGTAAGCTTTCGGCCATTGCTGTCGGTTTCCAGAGGAATGAACATCTTCTGGATTTCCTTACCGACGGTCAGGTCTTTTGAGGCCGCTGCGGCACGAACGAGTCCCCGGGTCATGTCGTTGATGGTTTCCCCGAGAAGTCCTATTTCGTCGCGGGAGCGGATGGTTATATCCTTGCCCTCTAGCTGTTGTTTGTCTTCGGTATCGCGGATCATGGCGACGTGAGAAGCAAGATGCCGGATGGGAGATATGATGACCGAGGCAAGCACAAGCGCTCCGAGCACACCAATGAGTACTGCGAAAAGCGCTATGTATGCTGTTGTTTGCACGAGCGCTTTCCGGTCAGCTTCAACGGCTTCAAGCAGTGATTCTGTTGAAATTTCCACACGGACTGTTCCATGGACATATTGTCCGGAGGTACCCTGGCGATACATGACAGGCTTATAGAAGACAAACCGGGTATTTTCACGTGAAAGCGCGTCGGCATTGTATTGCGGGAACGATCCGGCGCCCGAAACGGAAAGCGCCTGCAGTTCCGTATTGAGTTTTTCTTCGAGCTGCCGGGTAATTTCCTGTATTTCGTCGCGGCGCTGGACGGACGCGGAGTCGGTACGAAGCGCCAGGCTCACACCTTCCCGGGTAAGCTCTGCGATACCTTCGGACAGTTCGCCAACAGTTTTTTGGGCCGCAGTGTCCAACTCGGCGAGACGTGCCGCGATTTCGTCATTTTCCGGACGAGTAAGCCGGGAAACACCCGGAGCAAGTCCGTCGGTATCTATCCATTGCGCGATTTCCGGATCATTGGTTGCCCAGACAAAATCCACGCCGGTAACGCTTCCCGCAGAATGATTTCCGGTTATGGTCGCGTATCGGGCTTCGGTCAACGCGGACATCTGTGCAGGAAGGAATCCGAGCTCCAGCAGGTTACGGCTGGGCAGGTAGGCCCGTGCACCCGACGCGAGGCTTTCAAGGAGAACTTGCACGCGGGATTCCAGCCCCTGCGCAAGGGTCCTCTCCTGGTTTTCGGAAAATCTGAGTCCGATCGGTATTGAAACAAGAAGTACTACCGAAATAACAAGCGTGGTGGTGAAAAAGGCGAGCTTGAAACGAAGCCCGAGCCCTTTTTTCTTGAGGGCAACCATTTTTTTCTTTTTTTCAGCGGACATAGCAGCTCCTGTCAACAAGGCGCGGACATCATGGTGTATTACAAGCGCATCACGGGCCGCGGTACTAATACCGAAGGCGGATACTACGAGAACAAGCAACGCAAAAGAGAGAACAGACACGGCAAGGACAAAGCCGGGGGTTATACCAAATCGTCCGTCAGAAACGGCTGTTTTCCACTCGGGTACATAGGTGTAGCGATAATCCCCAAGCTTGACGGTCCCGGACGAGGTAACGGACACGAGCGGAGCGGAGGCATAGCGGCCCCGGACCGGATGGTCAAGGATTACCCGGTAGGCACCTTCCTCGAGATCGGTGAGACGGATCCCCGATATGAGCCGGTCGTGTATGACACGATAACCGCTTCTTTCCAGCGAAAGGTCCCAGGGAGCGGTTCCGTCACGGTCAATGTGGAGCGTCTGTATGGTTCCTTCTTCGGTAAAGCCCCGTCCGAGAATCGAAAGGGTCATCTCGCCGAATTCATCAACCGTGGAATCGACCCGGGTAATCGTTGTATAGGGTATGTACTTGTTCAAAACGATATACCGGATCTCGGGTTCACCGACATTTCCGACGGAATCTATGGCGGACACGGAAAAAGCGTACAACCCATTGTCGGCGTTGGAAAAACTGACGCTGTTCTCACGGGTCATTATCGCCGGCCGGGGCTTTGACGGTTCAAACCGGTCGGAAGCGAGTGCATTCAGGTCAAGGCGGGAAGGTACCACCTTTCCGCCTTCCAGCGCCTCGGGGTACTCACTTCGGGCAATTGCGGCAAGTTCAGCCGGAGAGGCAAGATATTCGAGCGACCAGGAATACCCGGCGATATCATCATCTTCCGCGGGCATCCATTCGGCGGCAAAGGTATTGGATTCGAGATATCCTGTTTCATCGGTTGGCGCAGCGGTCATGGCGGGTGAAACCGGCGGTTCGGTATCGCGTACGTAGGTTACATAGCGCGGTTCGGACCAGTTACCGGCATAGTCCACAACACGGACGCCCAGATACCAGGTACCGTCCCCGGAAGCCTGCAATTCCACACGGGTATCATCCGGGAGACGGGTGATATACTCGGGAACCGGAGCCCGTGGATTCCGGGTCCACACATAGGAATATCCGGCGACACCGGACGAATCCTCCGGTATCGCGATATCAACCCGTACCGTTTCGGCACGTCCTTTTCCCTGATCGGTAAAGTTGATCGGCCGCAACCCGGGTTTCGGTGCGCTCCGGTCCGGAGCGAGCCGGACCACCCGGTTTTTTCCGTTAGCAAGTTCCTGCTGCCAGTAGACTTCTATACTTCCCGCAACCGGAACAATTCGCGCGAATACCGAGGGAATACGGGATCGTGAAAGATCGTATTCGCTCCAGAGAAAACCTTCCTTGATCGCGAGGTAGACCCGGTCGGTACCCTGCCGGTTGTCAAACCACACAATCGCTGGTTTTCCGTCAAATTCGATACTGTCGGGATCGTAACTGTATCCTTCGCCAAGTGAAACCCGTTCAACCTGGCGCGCAGCCAGTGTTTCCGGATCCAACTCGGTATGGTAGATTGCATACCGCTCGTTTTCCGTACGGGCCCGTTCCCAGACAAGTGAAATCGAACCGGCGATTGTTCTTAACCGCGGCCGTTGATTATGATAGAGTTCATACCTGACCGGTGTTCCGGTTTCGGACGGTTCGGCAAAACCGGTTACCAGCACCGGTGCATCCCATGTTTTTCCGTCGTCATTTGAAATGGTCGCGAATAGCTGGTACGACGCCCGTCCGGTCCCTTCATGAAATGCCTGAAACACAACGATGTCCCGTTTTCCCGTTGCGGCATGAGTCGGAAGGAATGCCCGGCGAAGCTGTTCTGATGGCCCGAATGGTTGAAAGTCCGGCCAACGAACGCCGGTTTCCGATCGTGAAAACACGAGCGTGAAGTTGTCTTCCGTTCCCCGGGTCGCATAGAGAAAGTATCCCCCATCAGAACGGACGAAAATCCGCGGACCGACGAGTCCGATATTCTTTCCGTTTATTCTGGATGCGGAAAAAGTCTTTCCCAAATCTTCGGATATAAAAACCGATACGACATCCACACCGGTCACGGCGGGAATGAGTATCCGGTTATTGTCATCTATTGTAACCGATACTATCGACGGAACATCACCGGAATAGGACACCGGGCCGGCGAACCGTTCACGGGTTTCCCAGGAAGTACCGTCAAAAACCCTGCAGGAAAGCCAGATTTCCCCGCCGTCCGAACGGGTATCCGGTACCACATCCTGCCAGACAACCACGGAAACTCGTCCGTTGGTCGCTGAAGCGGGAAACTGGCTGTTTGCATTGCCGACGGGCTCGGGGTTTTCCCAGTAAAAATCGCGTGCAGGCAAAAGCGCCGCGAACAGGAGAAAAATCAGGATGCCTGGAACGATACGTTTCATCATAACTGGGAATCTATCCTTCGTTTAAGATCGGCTATTTTTGCCGAGTTGCGGCTTCCCGGCGACTGCATGAGCTGTTCAACAAGCGCGGAAGCGGTAATCTTGTTTCCACGCTGCAGTTCGCGAACTGCCTGTTGGTAGCGTTCTTCATCCTTGGCCGAGAGGACGGCAACCGCCTGTCCTCCAACCGCGGTCTGCATGCGGTCTTTCAGTGTTATGGCTTCCTGATTGTCAGGATTCAATCTGATCGCCTCGTCAAGCTGACTCAGGGCGACCTGGAACACCGAGCGGCTGTTCGCATCATAGATTCTCCGCGCGGACCGGGTCAATTCGCTCGAACGGGCGATACTCGCAGGATCGGGCGGCGGTATCTTGATACCCAAGTATATTTCTACATCATCAACGAGTTTTTTCAAACCCGGGAAGTCGGAATCAATCTCATACAAATCAAGGAGTTCACTGTACAGGGTCCGTCCCTCGCTGCGGTAATTTGCCCGGATATAGTCAACTTTTTGCCGGAAAAAGGAACGGAATGACTCGGGATCTATAACCTGGTCAATGCGGAGGGTCAGCTCTCCTGCTTCACGATTGAGGGGATACACAAGCTGCACCTGCTGGAGCTTTTTCCGCGCATTGGAAAGTGCGGCTATCGCTTCGGTCCGCTGTCCCGCACCCATGAGTTGTCGACCCTGGAGGTAGAGCGTGCTGGCGCTACTGAGCATCTGGCTCATTTGCGGATAGAGGGGAGCGGAAACCGGGATGGTTCGTCCGGTCTTCATGGAAAGCGCGGTATCCACAATGGTAAGCCAATGCTGAACTTCGGCATTATCTTCTATATTGGTTACCCTCCAGCGGTTTCTGGCCTGGATAAAGGTCTGCTCAGCCTGTTCAAAACTGCCCATGTAATAATGATTGCGGCCGGTAAGAATGAGCTGACGAACTTCGCGGACAACATATTCGTTTTCAGTACGGGTAATCTCTGAACCGAGCGCGGCGAGCAAACGGTCGCTTTCGCTACGGAGTTCCGGGGATTCCTGCAGTGCCAGAGCCTGATTGTATCGTTCGCGGGAGCGCTGCAAGTTGTCGCGGGCTGCCTGAAAATCACTGCGCTGTAGTGCGCTCCGCGCCTGTCCATATCGAAGCTCTGCTTCCTGACGGGCCAAATTGGCCTGGAGAACCATGCTATTTGCCCGGGTTATCTGTTCGCCCGTTCCTGCCGCAAGAACTGCAAGTTCTTCCTGCATGGCCTGAATGGAAGCGAGCCGGGTGCCGTACTCACGGTCCTCAAGCACATCGGGAGGAACGGTTCGCATATCACTCACGATACGTCCGAGCATGCCCTGATCTTCAGTAATGCCGGTTTGCACGCGGGTCAAATCGGCAAGGGCTTCACGGGGGTAGTAGAGGGTCGTGGTGCCGTCTTCTGAAGGTATACCGTCAAGACGGGTTATGGCATTCTGATACAGGGATTGCCATTCATCGGCGATGAGGGCAACCGCTTCGCTGCGGTGACGGGCATACTCACGGTGCAGGGCAAGCCGGTCTGATGCAATAGCATCAAGTATCTCATCCCGGCGGGCGAGATAGTCTGACCGGTACTCCGGTACCGTCTGACTTGATTCCACCGGCGCGGATACCGTGGCAATACGTTCAGAGAAGTTTTCCAGCTGATCAAGAAATCCCGCGTATCCGGCAGTACCGGGATCAGTATTGTCCCTGAGTTCGGTCGTGGTCGGGGCGGTTGCCGCATACGTCTCTATGCGTTCATGGACAACGTCGAATTCGTCCCGTATGCCGGCAAGTGCGGCAAGGGATTCCAGATGCACACCAATTTCATCATACCGGGTATTTGTCAAAGCGACATCGCGTTTCCCGAAAGTGGTATCCCGCATCTCGAAAAGACCGGAAACATCGGTAAAACTCCTTCCTGCCGCGAGAATGCGTCCGGCTTCTGAAACAGGAATTCCGGGAGACATCGCGGTTTGAACCGACTCCTGCGCCGAATTCCAGGAATCCCGTACAACGCTGTGAACAGCTGATTCAAGCGAATCAAGGCGACGGTTCCATTGCGCATCATAGGCGCCAAGCACGCCCTCAAAGCGCTCGGCGGTATCCCTCCCGAGCGTAAAACGCCAGGCAAAGGGAAGAAACGAGGTATCGGTGGCCACACCGGTGCGTTCCTGTTCTTTCTGGAAGGTGTCGGCAAGATACCATCCGGTTTGCGCAATTTCGTTTCGTTGGACAGAAAGGCGTTCAAGCGCTTGACGAAACAAAGAAAGAGATGCGTCAATTTCTGAAAAATTCTTTTCACGGACTTGAAGTTCAGCATTTGCCGCGGCAGCGTCAACCTCCGCCTGGAGTGTCTGATACCCGGTCAGAAGCATTGAAAGCCGTCCGAGACGGGAATTTACCTCGGTAACCAACGCAGGAGACGCTTCTTCATCGAATTCGGTCTTGTAAAAACTGTAGCCCTCGCTGAATTTGAATCCAGCACGGGCGTATTCGCCCTGCTCTATCAGGGCGAACCCCTCATCCATGATTTCATCGAAGCGGGCTCGATAGTAGGTAAACTGGGCGGCTTCTTTGGTGTTCCGGATGAAATTCTGGGTTCTCTCGTTCGGGTTTTTTTCCATGGACTCAAGGGAAGTAATCATGTCGAGTTTTTTTGCGTCATTAGTGGGTTCGTTCGCAATAACATCCAGCAATTCGAGGGCTTGCTCATTGTATCCTTCACGCATGGTGATAATACGACGAACACGTCGCTGGGCTCCGTCAAAATCCTCGGGGTGTTCCGTCATGTACTCTGCCAGAACGAGAATTGCTTCGTTATAATTTCGCTCCTTGATAAGGCGATCCACAAGCGGCAATCCTACCTCGGGGTTTCCCCGGGCAGAGAGCATTGCAGGCGCAAGCAGCGTAATTATAATGAATAAAATAGCAGCCTTTTTCAGATACTCACCCTTGGGACCCTTTTGACCCCTTCGTATGAATTTCGGCAAATAAATCAACTGAATCCAGTACAAATCAGCAGAATATCGACCGAAAATGCAATATAGTGGTACTGGAAATGCAGAGCAAACTTTTTGCCGTCATTATCATCTTCTCCCTCGTCGCCGCCGGACCGCTGTATTCCATCGATCTGTCCGATCCGTACATAGACATTACCGGGTTTTTCGAACCGCTCATAGACGAAAACGAGGGATTAACCTCATTCCGTTCCCTGCTTATTCCCGGCGGCGGCAGAGCCGAAGCCATGGGATCCGCATTCAGCGCTCTCGCAAATGATATCAGCTTTTTTGAAACTAATCCTGCGGGAAGCTCGACCATGACCAATACCGAACTGGCCGTTCTCCACAACAACTGGATTGCTGATTCCCGTCTTGAAACAGTTTCCATGACCTCCCGGACCGGTAATTTCGGCTATGGAGCCTCCTTCCGCTGCTTTTATGTACCCTTCACTGAATACAACACTTTTGGAGAACGAGTGTCACGGGGATATTACAGTGAAACATTTGCCATCCTGAATGTTTCGTACAATTTCCTTGCCGGATACTACTTCAAGGGTATTGCCCTTGGCGCAAATCTCAAGGCGGGCTTGCGGTATATTCCCGATTACTCGGACAACTACGGAAACCTGCAGGATGGATCAGGATTCGAGCAGTCCGCGATCGCCATAATGGGCGACATCGGAGCGCAAACCCGGTTCAATCTTGTTAAGCTGTATAATTCACGGGAGCCGAACTTTTTTCTCGGAATGACTATCAGAAACCTTGGCCCTCCGGTGATGGATGAACCGCTTCCAACCCTGGTTACTCTGGGAACCGCGTACAAACCGGCCAAACCGATCACCATATCCGCTGAAATTCAAAAACCGCTCAATCTTCTGGATCCCGCACGATCGGGCTCCCTGGTCTATGGCGCAGGCGTCATGATTGACTTCGTCAGTTTTTTCAGCTTTCTCGGCGGACTCCAGCTGAAGGGCGCCAATCCCCGCATGAGTATCGGTGGAGAGGTAAATGTCGGGGACATGCAGTTCAATATCAACTACACCCTGGACCTTACAACCCAGGCGGCCCTCTTTAACCGCATCAGCCTCGCGGCAAAACTCAATCTGGGAGACAAGGGACGGGCGGAACGGGCCCGGAAAGTTGAAGAACTGTACATTGAAGGATTGATACGGTATGCACGCGGCGACCTTGAATCGGCCATTGTTGTCTGGAACGAATCTCTCGCCCTGGACAAACGGTTTGATCCCGCAATAGAGGGAATTGAAACAGCAACAATCACACTGTCGCTTCAGAATAAAATCGAGGATATCCAGCAGATCGAATAAGGAATCCCCTACTTCCGCTTGCTGTAGACGCGGTAGTTTATTTCCGGAAAGAAATTGTCGCGTTTTTCTGTTCGGGTTAACCATTCCGTGCTGATGAAATTCGAGCCCAGTGACTCATAAACCACGGTGAAGGAGCGGATACTGTCTTCAAAACGCTCCCGGGCATAGCTCCCCTGATCCTGGCGGTTCATCATGAGAAACCAGTCCATGGACTGGGACAGCAAAAGCTCACGGGCCGCCATGTTCAACGCCCGTTCCTTGAGACTGTCGTCGTCGGGGAAGCGTTCCGCAAGATCAATCATGCGCAGGGTAGCTTTTCGGACAAAGGGATACATCCAGTCATTGCTGCTGTTCAGTACTTCCTCGGCGTATCCGCCGGGAAGCCAGGAAGAATAATATGGCGTGGTTATACGTTCATTTTCCTGCGCACTCAGACGGGAAAACGGAAGAGACAGGGAGAGATCGCCATTCTCGGCCACATACCGCGCGAGTTTCTCGAACCACAACACGCCTTCATGCCATTCCTGACCAAAAAAGGACGCGGGAAGCGCCAAAACATCGGTAACCGGCGCGTCATCAAGCGCTTTGGATGCTTTTTTCAACACAGCGAGACGGTCGTGAACAAAGCTCGACACAACATCATCAAGACAGGCTTCAGCTTCGTCAACCCGGTAGACAGCGGGTTCACCTTCTCCGGTTTTTCTGCGGGAATGGTAGCAATATCCCGTTTTCCGGCGGCCGAGTTCCACGGAAAAAAGCGCGGAAAGAAGCTCTTCATCATATTCAAAGCCAATGTCATGCTCTACATCCAGATAGACGTCCCGGTCGGCAATTCCCCCGCTTTCGGCAAGTGCCGCGCACGCAAGGGTATCCCGTGCAAAAACCGAGAACCCGTTTTCACAGACCGCCGGCGAAAAAATACCGGTTTTTGGCGGAGGATCGGCAAAGAGAAGCGCGTGTGAATCTACGAGGGTATACATGAATCCGTAAGATTTGAGGACCTTTTCCAGACCGTCTTTCCAGGCCATGGCCGGAAGCCAGAATCCCGCGGGAACCGCCGTAAAGTGTTTTCGGTATATAATGAGACCAGTTTCTATCTGCGCGTTTATTGCCTCGGGAATGTCTACGTAGAGCGGTAAAAAACACGGTGTTGCCGTGGTAGCGAGTATTTCCATATACCCGTGTGTGGCGAAATAGTCGAATTTTTTCAGGATATTTTTTTCGTAAATTTCGACGAATTCATGACGATTGGTTTTTTGCCTTTTTAGCTGCCGTTCAACTACCGCACGACGCTCGGGATCAGAATCCTTGCGATCAAGCTCGGCCTCACCGAAAGCGATAGTCCGGTCAAGGAAGTCGACATATCGTTGCTGCAACAAGGGATCGGCAAGCATTTCGCACAACAGCGGCGAAAAAGCTATGGCCAGTTTGAAGGGAATTCCACCAGTTTCCAGTGCAGTACAGGAACGCAACAACGGCAGATACGTTTCCGACAAAGCGGTAAAATAGCCCGATTCCTCCATCCTGCCGGGTTCTTCCGGATGACGGACGAAGGGAAGCTGTGCGTCCAGAACAAAAATCAGTGATGCATCATGCATAGTTGTTACCCCGCCTCATCAATCAAAAGATTGTCGGTGATTCCTGAAGTGCGTATTCCGCAATTCGGAAAGCCCTGACAACTCGAGCAATGGCGGATTGCGCCGGCGGGCAGTGCCCTTGCACCCGATAGTATTACCCGGCTTGATCCCTTTGACTCCGGAAGCAGCCAGTATCCGGTCCTGTTCACCGGTGTTTCGGCAATACAGGTCAATACGGCAAAAATTCCGGTAATCCGCCAGATGAATGTACCATTTGCGATCATGAGTACCTACGTCGATGTCAAAAAAATCAAGCAATTTTGACGGTTCTTCGCGGGAAAATGTATTTACCCTGAGAAAAAAACTTTCAAACCGGGGGTTTGCAACAAGATTGGTAAACTGGATCGTGTGAAAGTCCCAGAAAACAAAAATCCACGCCGGATCACGGATCATGGCGGTTATTCGCGTTTCATTATACGTTTCAGGAAGGCCTTGTTCCGGTTCCGGCATCGCGGCGTCGGCAAGAACGGGTAAATGACTGGAAAAACGTTCGTTTTCTTCAGCCAGCTCCAGCAATTCGCCGATAATCAAACGACGGTTGAGACCCTCGGGAATATCAATGCCATAATCGTCGGCAAGAAGAAGAAGGTCATTGGTGGACAAGCTTTCAAGGTATGCTTTAGTCAGAGGTACACTATCCATAGTATGGGCGTATGATGGACAAAACCTCATTGTGTGTCAAGACTTCACCGGGGCTGAAATCCGAGAACAGCCGCGCAATCGGCCATATGCGGCGGCAGGGGGATGGAAAAGCGCTCCGGAATCCCGAATCCGGGAGGGAGTACAATCTCCGTCGCGGCCAGCTGCAGCTTGCGGATGTCATGATCCCGCCGGACACGCCGGTTCAGCGGAAAATCTCCGTACTTGTCGTCCGCCAGAATTGGACAGTCGACAGACGCGAAATGTATCCGGATCTGATGAGTCCGTCCGGTACCAAGCTCAGCCTGAAGCAGGGAGTACCCGTCAACTGCTTCCAGAAGCCGGTATGTCGTTTCAGCCGGTTTCCGGTCCCTGCCCTTGCCTACCGGAAGGGTTATGCACCCTTCGACCCGGGGCGGTTTACCGGCGCAAATTGCGGTATAGCGTTTGATGACATCTTTGGAACCAACCGCCCGGGTCAGGCGGGAGGCCATGGCGGCATTGCGGGCAACCAGAAGAATCCCGGCGGTATCGCGGTCAAGACGATGTACCGGAAACACGGGTGAACCGGTTTGCCGGGCAAGAATGTCGGTAATACACACGGAAATACCGGCGCCGCCTTGTACCGGAATACCGCATGGTTTGTTTATCACGAGAATATCTGTATCCTCGTAGAGCACCGGAACATCTTTCATGAGAGGTAGTGTACAATGATCACGAAAAAAAATCTTCCTGTACTGTGTTTCGCGGTACTTTTTTTCCTTCTGCTCGGCCCGCGTGCCGCTCTTTCGGCGGAAATTCTTGTGTCCGACCAATGGGGGTATGCCGTCGATCTTCCCGAAGGCTATGTTCTGGAAGAAAAAAGTGGAGCTGAGCGGTATCGGTTTTCCCATGAGCTTTTTCCGGTTACGCTGCAGATTGCCCTCTATGAGCGGGCGCAGTTTCCCGGAGCGGCACAAATGTTAAAACACGTTACAAGCCAATACGGTTCGGAAGGCCCTGAAGCGCCTTTTACCTGGCGTTTCCGCGAGGCGGCAATTGCACAGCTCAAGTTTTCCGGAGGGGCAGGATGGGCTCTCTGTCTTGAACTCGCGGGAGAACGCGGTTGGCTGGTGCTTGCCGTTCACACGGCGGAAGACAAGGCTCTCGACATGGAAGCGGTCATGATATCGACCCTGGACAGCGCGGCAACCGACCATAGCTCATGGCGCGAGCCGGGACCCATGACTTCCTTCGCCTGGTTCCCGGAAAAGGAAACAGCGGGAACTGTTATAACACTTGAGCTTCTTGACGATACCGAGGACGAAAAGTACAGCGACTTTCTTGAACAGTACAGAATACAGGGACTTGTAAAGAAGTATTCTGATTATATAAGATTCCCGGTAAAAATGGAAATGACCAAGAGCAGACGTGTTGAAACCGAGGGTGAGGAGGATAAGGACGCCGAGCCAAAGTATGAGGACTATACCGAGGTAGAAACTCTTAACAGTATGGTGCCGATATGGAAAAAGAATAAGAGCGAGCTGACCGATGAGGACTATAACCATTTTTATATGGAGAAGTTCATGGACTATTCGCATCCGCTGAAGTATATGCACGTCAAGAATGAGGGAACCGCAACATATGATGCACTGCTGTTCATACCATCAAAAGCACCGTATGACTATTATACAAAGGAATTTGAAAAAGGATTGCAGCTTTATTCAAACGGAGTACTTATAATGGATAAGTGCAGTGATTTGCTGCCGGATTATTTCAGCTTTGTAAAGGGACTTGTGGATTCTGAGGACTTGTCGCTTAATATTTCAAGAGAAATGCTTCAGCATGACAGACAGCTTAAAATCATAGCAAAGAGCCTTGAAAAGACAATAAAGAATGAGCTTTCAAAGATGCTGAAGAACGAGAGAGAGAAGTATGAGGAGTTCTTTAAGGCATTTGGACTACAGCTTAAATTCGGAGTATATAACAGCTACGGAATGAACAAGGA
>MWCL01000058.1 GCA_002070025.1 Spirochaetes bacterium ADurb.Bin215 | reverse complement strand
TTGTTGCGTTTTTCGCGCGGGTTCCTGCTTCTCCACCGCTTATGGACGCGGGCCAGACGGTCGCTCCCGGCCGCCATCCCCGTTTTGACGCTCTCTTCGCTTTTCGCCGCCTGATTGATTCCCGCGCGTACGGCCCTGCCTGGGAGGCTGCGCAGGAGCTTATTGACGGCGAATATCCGGAGCTCTTCTATCGGACCATGCTTTCCGAGCTCGGCCGTGCGGCGCTCTATGGCGCTACCGATCCCGCCGCGGCGATAGAGCGGCTTGATCTTCTTGCCGGCCGGATTGACGGCGGGAACACGCTCCCTGAGGAATTCGCCGCCGAATCGGTTCCCTATATGCTTTCTTTTTACCGGGGCAGGATTTTCGCGCGCCGGGGTGCGTCCCATAGTGAAGATGCCCGCGCTTCATTCCGGGAAGCCATAACCCGTGCAGAATCTCCCTTTGACCGGGATGTGGCGCTCTGGTATCTTCTTGATCTTTCGGGAGAATCGCCGGACCGGCTCATGGCGGACCTTGCCGAATTCGCATCCGGCTGGGATGATCCTTCATTTTTTTCCGGCATCTTGGACCGGCTCATTGTACGTCTGGTTCAAAACAGAAACTTTACCGGTCTTGCCGGGCTCCACACGACACTCGAACCATATCTTGACCGGGAAACCAGGGCCCGCCTTGCCTACATCACCGCGAAATCCGGAGTGCTTTCTCCCGACGAGGCCGAATCCGCGTATCAGACCGCTTTTTCAGAGGATCATGAATCCCTGTACTACCGTATGCTCGCCTCGGCGGAACTGGATGCGCTTCCGCCTGCGCCGGTTCTGGGCACCAGTCATCCTGCCGGGAACGATGCCGAAGAGCCCGCCGCAGCGGAAGTCAATCCGGATCGGGACTCTGCCCTCGAAGCGGTATGCCGGGGCTTTTTGCGCTACTCGCGGGAAGCAGACGTATATCCCTTTGTCCGGGAGTATTTCCCGGACCTGTCGGTACCTCTCGCGATGGAGCTTGCCGGTTCTCTTTCCGCGGCGGGGCATCACACCGACGCGCTCCGGCTCATGGTTCTTGCCGTCGGCGCGGAACCGGGCCCGGTTACCGATGAACAGCTCGCCGGTCTCTATCCCCGTCCGTGGCTGAAAGAAGTTTCTTCAGCGGCAGAAAAGCACGGTATTCCGGAGTATCTTCTGTACGCCCTGATACGCACGGAAAGTTTTTTTAACGCGTCGGTTGTTTCTCATGCCGGAGCCGTCGGGCTTACCCAGCTCATGCGGCCAACCGCAGGCGACATTGCACGGAAACTGAAAGTATCGGAGTATGACCTCACCGATCCCGCGACCAATCTGGAATTCGGCGCTTTTTATCTGGCTGAACTTGTACGACGCCTCGACGGGAACGTAATGGCCGCGCTTTTTTCCTACAACGCGGGTATTTCCCGGGTCCGGTCCTGGTTCAGGGCGGGAAGCGATCTCGACCCGGTCCTGTTCCTGGAGAGTCTGCCCTTCGCGGAAACCCGGGGATACGGACGGAAAGTGCTTGCGGCATCGATTGTTTACGGCTATCTTTACTACCAAAAGTCACCCGGAGACATTATCCGGGAATTATTCTGATTACGGAGCACCATCATGACCATAGTACAAGCCGTTTTACTGGGCGCCATTCAGGGTCTTGCCGAGTTTTTACCCATTTCCAGTTCCGGCCATCTTGCAATAGCGTCCCGCTTCATTGCCGAACAACAATCACCGCTTCTTTTCGACATTCTTCTCCATGTGGCTACACTGGCGTCTGTATGTCTGGTGTTCCGGCGGCGTATTGCCGAACTTTTCATGGTCGCCGTCCGCTGGATTATCAGAAAGCCTCGTGAAACCGACAGTTCCGACCAGTCCATGCTGCTGGCGCTTATTGCCGGAACCGCCGTAACCGGTGTCGCAGGACTTTTACTCAAGGACCTGGTCAGCGACTTTTCGCCCTTTCTCATATCCTGCTGTTTTGTCATCACCGGTATCTTTTTATTCGTTTCGGGTCGTCATGTGTCTGTCCGGACAACAGCGGTTCCCGGTGTTGTACAGGGTCTCGTAATCGGATTGGCCCAGGGAATCGGGGTTATACCCGGTATTTCGCGGTCCGGAAGCACCATCTCCGCCTCGCTTTTTGCCGGCCTTGACCGGAAAACAGCCGGGGAGTTTTCCTTTCTTCTTTCAATCCCGGCCATCCTTGCGGCATTCATACTCGAGCTTAAATCTGCCGATACTCTTGGTAGCCATGTTCCCGTTGCCGCCCTGGCGGCCGGCATGCTGACCGCCTTCGCCGTTGGGTATCTGTCGCTGAAATTCCTTCTGGGACTCATTCAGCGCGGAAAACTCGGCTGGTTTGCGGTATACCTTATACCGGCGGGAATCGCGCTGGCGGTCTATTTCTTCCCCGGATAAGATAGCGCCGCAAAGAGAACTAATTCTGGAGTTTACATGATGAATGACCACACAAGCCGGCAATGGACGGTCCGCCTCACCATGATTGGCGGAATCATCCTGCTCGTTGGTGCTGCACTGCTGGCTGTCTCCATATTGCTTGCGATTTTTCCCCTGTACGGAACCGTTTCGGCGTTCGCTGTCCCCGGACACATGCTGTATTCCGTGTACGGATTTTCAGCGTTTCTTGTACCGCTCTTTTTTCTGTTTGCCGCCATTGTCCTCGTCATACCCGGCTGGAGCCCGCGGAGCGGTATCCTGCTCGCCGGATCCTTTGTACCGTTTTTTACGATTGCCGGCGCTGAGAAACTCTACGGCGCGCTTGGTCTTTCCGGTGCAACGTCTTCCCTGGCGCCGATTGCCGGCGGCGGAATTGCCCTTACCGCCCTTGTCGCGGTCGCTCTTGAATATTTGTTCCTTCTTAACCTGACTGACCGGCTGCTGCATGGCGGCCGTCCGCGGCTTTTTTCGCCGGGCAAATTCTTTACAAAGCGTGAGAAAAAACTCCGCAAGACGAAACTTGCGGTTGAACAGGAAATTCCCGCCTTTGAATACGTTGATGATGAACCGGATACCCTGACAGACACCGTGGAGGACTTTTCCGAGGAATTCCAGGAGGAATTGCCGGAAGAAGTGCCGGAATACAACGATTTTTCTTCCCGCGATCTTTTTGACGAACCGGCCGTACCTGCTGATGACGGCCAAAACACCGGGCCTTTTGACGCCTACGATACCGCCGAACTCGAGACGTTTGACGATGCCGACGAACTCATGGATCCGGAGGATTTCACCGATCCGGCCGATATCTTCGATCCGGCCGATATCTTCGATCCGGCCGATATCTTCGATCCGGCCGATATCTTCGATTCGGAAGACGACGATTCCGATGAAGACACCCTGGTCGGGATTGACAGTACGGATACAACGCCGGAAGTGCTTACCGTGCCGCCTCTCGCCCCTACCGCCCCGGTTCCCGCCGCGCGCCGCTCAAAAAACTACAGCATCCCGTTCGATATCCTGAATACCTATCCCGACGGCGAGTACTGGGTTGTGGATGATACTACCCGAAAGGCCGCGGCGGCCCTCAAGGATACCCTGAACGAATTCCGCATAGAAGCCGACGTAACCGGAATCCGCAAGGGACCGGTCATCACCATGTTCGAGATTCTCCCCGCCCCTGGCGTAAAACTCTCAAAAATCGTCGGTCTTCAGGACAACATCGCCCTGCGCCTTGCCGCGTCCAGCGTGCGAATCGTGGCACCCATACCGGGAAAGCACGCCGTCGGTATTGAGGTACCGAACCAGAAACGGGCAATCGTCAGTTTTCGGGAAATAATTCAACATGACGATCCCGTATCAAAGAAAATGGAAATCCCGGTCATTCTCGGAAAGGATATAACCGGTGAAGCCCAGCTGCTGGACCTTGCTGCAACGCCGCACCTGCTCATCGCGGGCTCTACCGGATCGGGAAAATCGGTGTGCGTTAACTCGATAATTTGCTCGATTCTTTACAAACGCTCTCCCGAAGATGTCCGGCTCATTCTTATTGACCCCAAAATTGTTGAATTGAAACTGTACAACGATATCCGACATCTCCTGTCGCCCGTTATCACCGAGCCGAAGAAGGCCTTTCAGTCGCTTCAGTATTGTCTGTGCGAAATGGAACGGCGCTACGCCCTTCTGGACTCCATGGGCGTGCGGGACATCAAAAGCTATAACCGCCGTATTCTGGAACGCAAAATTGCCACGGAAAAACTTCCATATCTCGTCGTCATTATCGACGAATTCGCCGATCTGATGGCGACGACCGGAAAAGAACTCGAATCCACCGTCGCCCGACTGTGCGCCATGAGCCGCGCGGTGGGCATCCATCTCGTTCTGGCAACACAGCGCCCGTCCATCGATGTTATTACCGGGCTTATCAAGGCCAATATTCCGAGCCGCATTGCATTCATGGTCGCGTCAAAGATGGACAGCCGCATCATAATTGACCAGGTAGGCGCCGAAAAGCTCCTCGGACGCGGAGACATGCTCTATACCAGCGCGACCGACCCCTTCCCGGTGCGCATCCAGGGCGCCTATGTGTCCGAAGAGGAAGTTGAACGCGTTGTCGAAGTAGTAAAGACCTTTGGAGAACCCGACTATATTGACGAAGAAATCTTTGTTGACGATGAAGATGATGGACCGCTTGAAGGATCCCTCTTTAACGACGGAGATGACCCGTTATACGACAAGGCGCTGGAAATTGTGCTTCTCGCCGGCAAAGCGTCGGCCTCGTATATCCAGCGCCGGCTTAAGATAGGCTACAACCGTGCCGCCCGTCTCGTAGAGGAGATGGAGCAGCGGGGCATTGTGGGACCGGCAAACGGTTCAAAACCCCGGGAAGTTATCCATCACCCCTGATTTTTTTCAACAATTTTGGTAGCAGTACCTAGATGAAAAAGCGGAGTTCGCGGGTGCTGACCTGATTGAGCCGTTTCCCTATCACATACGATCCCATGATGGCCGTGAGTGCGTCGATTGCCGCGGCAACCGAGCCAATAAAGAACGCCGCAGGTTTCAGGATCAGGTAGCCCGCCTCAAATCCTCGTCCATACAGGGCACATACCGCCGCGAGTGCAATATACGCTCCTCCGAACGGAATCCGTCCGAGAACAAAGGAAAGAAGAATCGCGATTCCCAGGAGCCAGAACATGTCCGGGAACGGAATGCCCCGGCTTGAATACGACTTCAGGATAACGATGAAACTGACGGTAACGGTAACCGCGGTGCCCGGCCGGCCGAAAATGGAAAACATTGGAAGGGTAATCGACGAAATTCTTCGCCGGATTCCGAGGCTTTCATTTGCATGGCGGAAGAGGACGGGAAGGGTCATGTTGGCGTCCCCGGAGAAAAAGGCCGCAAGCATTGGGGCCAGGGACGCGTACAGTATCCGGTACGGGTTTCCCTTGCCGCATACAAAGCGGATTATGGCGGGATAGAGAATTACTGCCGTAAAAAAGAGTATGAACAGCAGAAGAAAGACAAAGTCGGTAAAGGCCCTGGATGCGAGCATGTCTCGAAACTGGATTACCCAGTGTACGGACAGGGCGATCATTCCGATCGCGACGATATCGACGAAGAACGTCATGACTGAATAGGCGACCCGCACCAGGGAGTCAAAGAGGGCGAGGGTGGCCTTCGCGCTCACCTTGTCCACGGCACAACCGGCCCCGGCAAAACCGGCCAGGATACACAGCGGAAGGATGTACAGCCCGTTCATAAAGGCTTCAAACGCGCTTGAGGGGAACAGGTTCATAATGGACTCACCGAGCCCCACGGCGACCGTTTCACTGGCCCCTTCAACGAATATCGGAATTCTGGACGGATTTGTCACAAGAACGGAAACAAGGCCCGTGACGGCAAGAAGAATTGTGGTTATAATGATGACTCCGGAGGTTAAGGCCCCCAGCCGCAACAGGGTTCTGTTTTCGCGTAATTCGAATACAGCAAGGGAAAATGCGAAAAATACAAACGGATACAGGGAATACCGTCCGAATTGTATCGCGAGCTCCGCGAGGTATTCAACGATGGACGCGAAAGACGCATTTTGGTGCGGTGCGACAAGGGCAAAGGCAATGCCGATAAGAACCCCTGCGAGGTATTTGATCCAGATTTTCATGGAGTAAAGGATACCTGAACCATTCCCTCCCGTCAATCGGAGCTGTAATGACGAGTTTGTTTTTCTTGATCAGCATAAGTCTGGTTATATTCATTCTCCTTGTGCTGGTGTTGCTGAATTTGCTGCATCGGGACCGGTCATCCGTACAGGCCCGTTTTGCCGCGCTCTGTTTGACCCTTGCCGGAACCGCTGCTGCTTACACGGCGCCCCGTTTTGTCCCGGAAGTAAATCCGCTCATGGGTGAAATGGTTTTCGCGCTTTTGTGCTGGACCGCGGTACTGGTCTACCTTTCATTTCTGGTCGACATGACCGCGATTCGCCGTTCACGCTATTTTTACCTGTCCTACGCCGCGATTCCGCCGGTGGCGCTTGCTTCGGTATTCGTATCCCGTCCTGCAGGGCTTGCCCTGTTGGTGATTCCGGGAATTGCTGTTGTTGTGTATTACTCAATGAACTTCCTGCGGATCTGGATTCGCAACGCTACTGACGACCGGGCCCGGCGGGACGGTGAATGGATGTTCATTCTCATTTTTTTCTTCACCTTCGGAACCATTGTGTCCTTTTTCCATTCGGTTTCCGGCCTGTTCTGGGTTCTCGCATTCTGGATGGTGGTTATTCATTTCTCGGTTAATCATCTGGGAATATTCAGGAATCTTACCAATACGGAAAACAAACTCATTCTTGATAACGTTTTTGACATTGTCATTATTGTCGATTCACAGGGTTCTATTGTCCGGATGAACCGACGCGGCTATCACGTTACCCAATTCAGCTCAATCGCGCTGATAGGGCACGGAGTTGAGATGCTCGTGATTCACCGTGATCTTTCGCCGCGTAACCGGGTTGAATGGCTGGAAGAGCATGCCTGGCACGATACGGGTGGCCAGAATCGGCGCAGTCCGTCCATAGACGCGATACTCGCAACCCGCAGCGGTGAGGAAGTCCCAGTGGATCTGCGGGTCGTTTGCCTTGTGGATCTGTCGCATGAAACAACAGGTTATATAATCTCCGCAACGGACATGCGGATTACTCAACAGCTGATAAAGGAAATCTCGGATCGGGAATATGCCGCGCGCGATTTGGCCCTTTCCGAAAGCAAGTTTTCACGTTTGTTCGTTTTCAATCCTACCGGAATTCTTATACTGGATATGGACACCCTCCGGATAACGGACGTAAATCCTGTAATGGAGAATATCCTCGAGATGGAAACGTCAATGCTGGAGGGAAGAACGCTCGGAGATACCGGACTTGATTTTGCGGACATGTCCCGCGAGGATTTTTCTGAACGGATCCGGCAGGAAGGAAGCGTATCAGAGTTCTCGGCTCAAATCACGTTCGAAAACCAGCGGGTTAAAAAGTGCCGTCTTTCCGCTGTTGCTTTTGACCTGAATGATTCCCGCCGGATCATGCTTTCGGCTTCGGATATCACCGCGGAAGAGGAAATGCGTGAAGCGCTCATGCGTCGGCAAAAAGTGGAAACGGTCGGAATTCTCGCCGGCGGGATCGCCCACGATTTCAACAATATTCTCGCGGTTATCCTGGGCCACATCGGGCTGGCAAAAATGCGGATTACGGACAAACAGGCACGGGATCCCGTAGAGCGCGCAGAACAGGCTTGTCTTCGGGCGCGTGAAATAACCGGGCAGCTTTTGGCCTTTTCCCGCGGAGGAGCGCCCGTTCTCGGGATTCACGACACCCGTGAACTTGTTACCGAGTTTTCCATGCTTGCCGTGGATGGGACCTCGGTCGCCTGTCTGTATAATTTTGAGCCTGGCTTGCCGCCGCTCCATGTGGACCGTATCCAGATTGGTCAGGTACTGACAAATCTGGTAAAAAACGGCGCCCAGGCAATGGACAACAGCGGATTTATCGACATCGCCTGTACTGTGTGCGACTACCGGAGCCGTTCCGCGCGCGCACGTCCCAACGGTCTCGACTCGAAACCGGTAAAGCGGGGCTTGTATGTTCAGATCGCAATACATGATCGCGGATGCGGAATTCCCGAGGCGATCGTAAAGAAAATTTTCGATCCGTTTTTCTCCACCAAGCAAACCGGAAGCGGTCTGGGGCTTTCCATCGTATATTCGGTAATTCAAAATCATGGTGGCGCGCTCGAAGTACAATCTGAACCGCATAAGGGTACTACTTTTACCCTGCTGTTACCCGCAATGGATGAAGAGCCTTCATCGGCGCTGCCTGAAATACCCGCGGCCCCGGACGGGGAGTTTCGCATTCTGGTTATGGATGATGACGAACAAGTCATAGCGACCGCTGTTTCATTGCTTGCATCGTTTGGATATGCGGTGGATATCGCGAAAGACGGGCAAGAAGCATGCGAAAAGTACGCCGCCGCCTTTGAATCGGATACACCGTATGATGCCGTAATTCTGGATTTGGTAGTACCGGAAGGCATGTCCGGGCAGGAGTGCGCTGCCGCAATTCTGACGA
This sequence comes from Spirochaetes bacterium ADurb.Bin215, assembly GCA_002070025.1. Lineage (GTDB taxonomy): Bacteria > Spirochaetota > Spirochaetia > Treponematales > Treponemataceae > Teretinema. The sequence continues at coordinate 5,575 of MWCL01000058.1, read as the reverse complement.
AGGATCCTGCCGCCGTGCTCATTGTTTCGTCGGGTTATTCGGATGATCCGGTTTTGGCGCACTGGAAAGAACACGGGTTTAAAGGAGCGCTTAAAAAACCGTATACCGTAGATGAAATGCGGCGCGCCTTGTTGAATGTACTTGTTCTATGACCAAAAGTCCCGCTATACTTGAAACCATGAGTGAACGCATCCTTGTTTGTGACAAAAGCATTCCCTTTGCCGGTATGGTTGCCGGTGAGCTTCGGAACAAGAACGCCGCGGTAGCGCTCGTTCATACCGCGGCTTCCGGGGAAGCTGGCAGCCTGGAGGCGAGCTCCGCTTCGGCAGTTCCCGCCCTGCACGAGATCTCCTGGACACGCCGGTCCCAACTATCCGCCAAAACAGTGCTCCTTGAAACACGGAACACCCTTTTGTCGCTGGACAGCGCTTTGCTGGTTTATGATGCCCAGGCTTTTATCTCCTCTCTTTCCGGAGAACTTGAATCAGTCCCCGCATTGCTTGATGACTATATTGACGGTTATGTCTTTCTGGTCCGTGAGCTTGCATCCTTGTTTCTTCATCAGAAAAAGGGACGGATATTCTTTGCCATTCGGCCTTTCCCGTCGCGTTCAGTTTTACCCGGTTCTTCCGAGACCGTATTTGCCCTGGCTGAAGCCGCTTTTATCCGGCTCGCGGAAGAAACATCGGCATATTTTTCTTCCTCGGGTTCGACTCATGTTTCCTGTCCCCTCATTCGCCTTGGCGACGGGGATGATACTGAGGATGCCACCTGGCTGGCGGATAAACTTGCCGACCCGGATGCGGGCAAGCTGGTTTCCCGGGGAGGCTCTCCGCGCTGGGTTAAAGCGGGTTCGAGGAATATTCTGGGGATTCTGTAAGTACTGCTATCAAAATTGTTGAAACGTATTCCTGCAGGATATGTGATTTAGTTACAGCAAAAAACTGAATCGTTTTATATACTTATAGTATGCCAATCAAGGAGGCACAGTATGGCAGTTCTTCATACCGACGGAGCAAGTTTTAACAAGGTTATCAATCAGGATAAACCGGTTCTTGTAGATTTTTGGGCGCCCTGGTGCGGTCCCTGCAAGATGCTGGGGCCTGTTCTGGAAGAAGCAGAGAAGGAAATTGGCGACAAGGCGATTATTGCCAAGGTGAATGTGGATGATGAGCAGGATCTCGCGGTGAAATTCGGCATTTCAAGTATTCCCACCATGGTTTTGTTCAAGAACGGCGAAGCTGTAGAACGTTCAGTGGGTTTTATCGCCAAAGAAAAGATTGTTGAACTTATCAAGAGTCATATCTGATCGATGGTTCTCCCCAAATGAAAAGCCGCCCGGCAGAGCCGGACGGCCTTTTTTTATTCGACCATCATGCGGAACACTCCATCCCAGCCTCTCGGCGGCGGGTTCGCCGAAAAATGTTCTATGCGTTCAAGATAGACCTTCGAGGGGGTGTCGTCGTACAGGTCGACATTTTTCTGGAATGCGGTGGTCGCCTTTGCCCAGTTTCGTGATCTGTACGCTTCAAGTCCTTTTTCAAAGAGATTTTTTATCTCGACCAGTTTTGGCTGCGCCCGGGGAACTTCCTGAAGAAGTTCGTAGATCCTGACCGGTTCGTTTTTCCCTTTAACGGCGATGAAGTCGAGTTCCCGGCAAAGGAATTTGCCCTTTATCTTGTTGTATACGGTTTCGGTTATGATGGACTTCGATCCGTATGCCTTGTTCGCTCCTTCAAGGCGCGCGGCAAGATTGACGGTGTCTCCTATCGAAGTAAAGTCCATGCGGTCGCGGGCTCCAACCGAGCCGAAAACCACGTCGCCGCTGTTTATACCGATACCGATTGCCACGATGGGAAGGCCGTCTTTTTCACGCCGTTCCTTCTCCTCCATCATCGCATGGCGGATTTGCATGGCCGCACGGCAGGCGTTCAGTTCCTTGAGCGGTCCTTCGAAAAAGGCCATCATTTCGTCGCCAACAAATTTATCCACATCACCGTGATTGTTCAGGATTATTTCCGTTTCAAGATCCAGATAGCTGTTCAGAATTCCGACTACTTCTTCCGGCTGCATGCCTTCACAGAGGGTGGTGAATCCGCGTATGTCGGTGAACAGGAAGGTAAGTTCCTTGCGTGTTGTGGACGTCATTCCTTTTTTTGCCTGTTTGAGTGTTGATGCGGATATGTAGGGTACTATGCCGCGAATAACGGTGACCATGTCGTTGATCTCGGAGGAAAGAGATTTGATCTCGTCCCGGCTGGTAACGCAGTCCTTGTATACCAGCGACGATGATGAAACACGTGACTGTCCGCTTATCATGGTGGAAAGCACATCGGAAATCTTTCGTACATTCATTCTCAGGAACAGCAGTGGATTAACAATGTAGTTGCCGACGAGGTAGGTCAGAATGATGGCAAGGTACAGGAAGAGCATCGTAAAGACGATGACCGATATTTGCGTCTTGAAATACGGCCTGAGTATTACGTCTCCGGAGAAAATCATGACGGAGAATCCGAGCAGCCGTTCCCGCCGGATCTTGTCTTCGCCGGAACGGACCGTTTCGGTCATGGTAATGGGGCCAATGTAGCTGAAAGTGCGCGCGTCCACATCATGGACGGTGGTTACACTTCGGGTGTCCAGGTACTGGCGAGCAAGGGCCTGAGCGTTTGTTCCCGGCAAGGCGGGCATCGGCGGGTACTGTTCGCCGGGGAAGGAAAGAGAGAACTCAGCGGGGAAATCAGGGGTGTTGCCGTCCAGATCGTCAAGATACACCGGGGTCTTCAGATTGGTATACAGCACAAGGCTTTCATAGGAAAACTCCGCACCCTTGTTCAGTTCATTCTGCCGGTTCAGGTACTCGAACATCGCGATGGAGTCTCCGAGATTCACCCGGTAACTGGCGCTGGCCTGTTCAACCTGGCTTCGCGCGGTGTCTCCCACAGCCTGAAACAGTGTCGTACGGTAGTTGTTGAGGAGCAGGGTGCTCAGGAGAACGAGGATGAGGGATATTACGCCAATAAACGCGAAGAAGAGTTTTGTCCGTATCCGGAACAGTACTTCAACCGCCGACACCGCTTTGCGCTTTGACCCGTTGCTTGTGGCCGCAAACTCATTGTTCTTGAATTCGCGGTATTCCCGGTACACGGGATTGTGGTTGTTTATGGTCTTTGCCAGGGCGATAACCGAGATTATGTGTATGATGATCATGACACCGATGGAAATCAGGGATTCAAGCTGTATTCTGGTGAACCAGGTCATGGCATCCGCGTACAAAAGGAGCGGGAGTACATAGGTATAGAGGGCACATATGGTTGCGAGTATACGCAGTATACTGAGAAAGGTGCCTCCCGGAGTCGCAAGCCAGCCGAGTTTTTTGAGGAAGAAAAAGGAAACAAGACGATAGAGTCCAAGCAAAGGAACAAAGTAGATTGCGTACAGCAACTGCGTAAAGAGCAGCGGTGCGTGTAGTTCCTCTATTTGCATGACCATCTTGTAGGGTACAAATTGAATGGTTTGTACCCCATTCTGCAGATCAACCGGTCCCGGCGCTACCGGAAAGAACAACCATGCAATACAAAGGAGTGCGCCCAGTCCGTCCAGAATAAGGGCAATGATCTGTTTCGCTTTCATGTTAAGCTCCGTTTGGCTCAGTTCGAGCCCGAGAGTGCACGCAATTTGCTGTTTGCTCTGTCCAGATACGCCTGAGCCTGCTCGTAGGTAGCTTGAATCTCGACGATCTGGGAAAACTTGTCCTGTGCCAGTTCATAGTCTTCTTCGTTGTAGGCATCAATTCCCGCGGTATATACCGGCTTCAACGCGGCCAGAATTTCTGTTTTCTTGGCTGCCAGCTTGTCCTGGTTTGTCTTTTGTTTCATGCGGGGGATGTTGGCGTTGCAGGTATCCCACGCTTCAAGGAGGTTGCCTTTGGCAATCGAAGTGTCAATACCGGAGATGATGGCGGAAATATTCCCGTCGTAATCGGGGGCGGATGCCTGCTGGCGGCTTTTTGCCTTGAGGTTGACGGCTTCGGTGGTTCGTTGTATGGCCAATGCCTGATTCGCGCGGGTCACGGCGGCGTCAAATCGCCCTGCGTCGTAGTGGGCGGTACCCCAACGCATGTAGACGGTGTATTTCAGCTGGGCTATTTCATCTTTTACGGGGGCGTCAAATCCGGAGACGGTTTTTTCCGCCTTTATGAGGGACGCTTCCGCGTCGGCGTATTTTTTATTGCCCAGATGTGTTTTTGCGTTCTCCAGATCTTGCTGTGCCAGGGTTCCGATGTGGTCCCCGATCGTCGCCCTGGTTTTTTTTACCGTTCCGTTTCCGGGGTCCACGCTGTCAATTGAATGCATCAGGCGGTTTGCTTCGGGAACAAGGACGGCAAGGGTTTTCGGGTTTGTTTCCGCCAGGATCTTCTCTTCATGCACGAGCAAGGGGCCAATCCGCCGTTCAACGATGGCGTTCCGGGATTCGCGGGTATTCATTTTGAGGCGGAGGAGATCCTTGTCAAAACTCTTGATTTCCCCGGCACGGGCAACCGCGTAGACCATGTCGTATTCTTCCGTTGCGGAGCGGTTTTCCTTGTCCTGCAGTTTTTTCGCGCGTTCCATGTAGCGGTTGAACTGGCGGTCCGCGTAATCGTCAATTCGGGTTATGTAGGTTTGAGCCTGCGGATGCAGCGGGTCAAGAACAAGCGTATGCTCGAAAAATTTACGTACCCGGGAAATGGCGCTAACATCATTCTTCTGGACAATAAGGTCCTCGTAATTGTCTACGCCCTGCTTGTACAGAAAGTCGGCCTTTGCCTCATCGGAGACATTCTTTGCAAGATACATGTCCGATGAGCTGACACAGGCTGAAATGGTCAGGGCCAGTACACCAACAGATAAGAGCGTGCCGATAAACTTCATGAAATCCTCCCGTGAAACACTTTTCACTCTATATATACTGTATTTCAAATTGATATCGATATCAAACAAGTCCGTGAAAATATATTAAATAAGTATTAAAAATCTATTGTGAGAAATACCCGGGTAATCTCCGGATCAAACTGGGTTCCCGACCGCGCAGCAATGTATTCGCGTACTTTTTCCGGCGTCCAGGCGTTCCGGTATGGGCGATCGCTGGAGAGGGCATCCCATACGTCGATAAGGGCAAATATCCGGGCAAAAAATGGTATGTCGTTTCCTGCAAGACGGTCGGGATAGCCGGTTCCGTCCCAGCTTTCGTGATGCCGCCAGGGTACGGTGATTGAGGGTTGCAAAAAATCTATGGGAGCGAGGAGATCATGGGCATATTGCGGGTGCAGCCGCATAATCTGCCACTCTTCTTCCGTCAAGGGGCCCGGCTTGAGCAAGATGGCGTCGGGAATGGCGACTTTGCCGATGTCGTGCAGGAGCGCTCCCCGGTACAGGGCTTCAAGCTCCTGTTCGCCGAGACCAAGTTTCTTGCCCAGCTCGACACTCGTTCTGGCGACCCGGATACAATGGCCTTCCGTTTCATGGTCCCGCATGTCCAGGGCGCGTGACCAGCCTTCGATAGTCGTGTTGTACGCGGAACGGAGGTTGTTGTTCGC
>MWCL01000057.1 GCA_002070025.1 Spirochaetes bacterium ADurb.Bin215 | reverse complement strand
CGAAAAACTCGCCGCGCTGCTGACCCGCCTGTACAACTTCCCGGCCGGCTGACCGGGACGGTCGGAGTTAGCGGATAACGGTCCCGGTAAAGGGTTTTTTGTTTAAAATTGCGCGGAGGTTTTCTATATCGCGGCCGGCGGCGCATATGACCGTCAGGCCGCTTTTTTGCGCATGCTGGCTTGCGACCGGATCAAAGGGAACATTTTTGCCGGGAACCCATTCGTCTCCCACCAGCTTGCGGAAGTCCGCCCAGCTGATTTCATCGATCGGTTTGGCGTCGGGGTTGGTTCGGGGATCGTCGGTATAAACCTTGGCTATGTTGGAAAGATTGATAACGGTGTCGGCGTTGAAGCGTTCCGCCAGAAGGACCGCGTCGTTGTCCGTCGAGAAGCCGGGCTTCCATCCGGCGGCCACAAGAACCCGCCCGGAGAACACGTCCACCTGGGTGGGATCGTAGATAACGTCCGCGGGGCAGATGTCCGAGAAGAGCGCGCGCAAGAGCTGGGCGTTGAGGCGGGTCGCCATTATGCCGATCCAGTCCGCCTGTTCATTGCTTTCTCCGGGGCAGATTGCCCGGTAAGCGTTTTGCCAGGAACGTGCCGGTCCGCCGCCACCGACGACCATGATGAGTTTGCGGGAATGATCTTCCGCGAGCCAGGAACGTACGAGGGTGGAAAACTCGGTCAAAAAGCCGGTGTCGGGCAAGTCGGGCGCGACAATCGAACCACCGAGCGAGAGAACGGTAACCATGATGAACTCCTTTTCATAGCGGACGGAATCAGTACACGCCCGTTACGCGGGGATCTCCCCAGAATGATGTATATTTTTCCAGATTTCCACCGGATTCTTCCCAGATGGGCTGAAACGCGTACGAACGCGGACGGTGTACAATCCTGCTTTTTTGTGTCATCGGTTTTTGGTCCGTCCAGCCACGCGAGAACGCAATTCGATACGGGTCGATATTGCCGAAATACCATTCGCGCGTATTGTCGCCGGGTGTATGTACGGGTTTACCGAGACCCATGGCCGGATCAACCGGAACCCATCCGAAGTTTTCAAGGTAGAATTCCGCCCACCAATGTATGCGGGATTCGCGATTCTCGTCAACAACAATACCGGCGACCGGAATTGCGGGAATACCCGAGGCCCTGGCCAGCGTGGTAAAAAGGAGGGCCATGTCCCAGGCAGAACCGCTTGTGTCCGCAAGAGCGTCAAGAACGCCCCGATTGGGGTTCTCGTGTTCCTTCCATTCCATGGTTTCGGTTACCCAGTCATAAATAAGCTTTGCCTTTCTGTAGGGGTTTTTCTCGTTTCCCAGAATCTCGGCCGCTTTCAGGATAATGTCCGGATTATTGGAAGGAATAACCGGATCAGAAGCGGTGTAGAGAAGATATACGGGAGAATCGGTGTCGGTGTAGGGGCGTACCTGGTTTGCGGTAATTTCCGTTTCCACACGGTATACCGTTACCAGGAAGGTATGCGAGGCGCTCAACGTACGGCCCGGCCGGAGATTTTCAAACTGATGGAATATCATTCCCCGGTAGTTTTCCAGGTAGGGTGCGGGCTCTGAACGGGTTATCTCGATGTTGCGCTGTGTCGCCGAGGCAACCGGTCGGGGAATTCGCAGAAGCAGCATGTTTCCATCTTCCGCGGCAATATTGGTTATATCCACATTGAGCGATACGGTGTACGTCCGTTGATCGGAATACAGTTTTTTACCCGGCTGGTTGATTATCTGAACGGGTTCTCCATTGCTGAGGCCCCGGGACGTCTGGACATAGACGCTGCCGCTTGCCGCTCCGTCCGGAACCCGTACCCGAATTTCCTGATCGCTCCAGAATTCATACTCAAACAGCGTTTCGGAGCAGGGTATGGTTGACTGGCTGATGCGATTTTGCGGAGAGAGCGGTATGGCGGGATCAAGCTGCCAGGTAAAAAGCACCCGGGAATCTTCGCGGGAAAGGCCGAAATTCTTTCCGCTTATGACCAGCCGTTTTCCTGTTTCAACACGCGGTGTGTTAAAGCCGGTAATTTCCGGAAATGTTATGGAGGTTTGCACGACATTCCGTACCGGAATATTACTCCGGTTCGCGAAAATGAGGGGATTGCTCTTCCCGGCGCCGGTCGCTACATAGACAAGCCCGTCCTGTACGGTCTCGGGCAGAAGTACCATGATCCGGTTTGGTTCCCACTCAAGAATCGTGTTGGCGGAAAGACGGTCTCCTGAAATTTCAACCCAGTTGTCTTGCGGACTGGTGCCGAAATGATCCCCGTGGATAACAACAACCTCGCCGCTCTGGGCAATTGCCGGTTCAAGGAGGTGCAGTTCGGGTTTTTTATGGGCAAGTACGTCTATGACGAGAAAAAGGCCCGCAAAGATGATAAAGGCAAGCGGAATGAGCACAAGCCGGAACAGCGGCGATGTTTTGAGGAGTTTGACAAGGACGGTACGTATCATTTTTCGAAGAGTGCCACCGGAAGTACCGATTCTCCGTCAAACAGTGACTGGCCGTCGCTGTTGAAGTGCGCAAGATTGGGAAGCCGGATGATGACAATTTCCGCATTGTCAAAAAGGTTCGAATCGGGTGAAAACTGCCTGGAGTAGTCAACAACGGTAAAAAGCGACTTTCCGTTATCAAGCAGGATGTTTGATCGGGTTTTTGCCGGGAAATCGTTGCTGATAAGCGCGGTGTCCGATACTGGCAGGCGGAGCGAGTCCTGTCTCTGGGCGATGAGGTCCGAAAGCGTGGAAACATTCGCCGTGAGAATCTGTGGTTCCCGGGCTGTCTGAATGCCTGCGCGGAAAGAGAACCACGCGGGAATCAGGAGGGCAAACATGAAAAGGGCCGCCATTGCGGGTACGGGAAGGCGTACCGACCCGGAAACCCAGCTGAACGGTTTTTCCCGGTTGCGGGAAACCTGAGCGGAACGGCGTGCCATGAGCCGCGTGTAGGAGGCTTCAAGATCCAGGGAGATTTTCTCTCCGGACCCGGCGAGCAGATGATGGAGATGATCATACCGTTCGGTACGTTCGGCGCATTCCTGGCAGGAAGCAATATGAGCTTCAAGTTTTTCCTTCCAGGGAGAGGGTATCTCACCGTCAACATAGGCCGAAAACAGATCCGAATCAGGGCATGTAGACATCGTCCGCTCCTATCAGTTTTGATAATTGTTCACGTGCACGGAAAACCCGTACCTTTACGTTTCCTTCGGTAATACCGAGGACCCGTCCAATTTCCTTGTAATTCAGTTCGCCATATTCCTTGAGATGCAGCACCGCGCGGAGATTATCCGGGAGTTGGTCAAGTGCGTGCTGCACACGGTCTATGGTGTCGCTTTTCAACAGTTCGGTTTCACCCGAATCCATTTTCCGCCGGTCTTCCTTGAGCGCCCGCTCATATGCCCGGCGTTCGCGGCCTTTCCGTTTCGCGTAATTGAGCGATGCGTTTTTTACAACCCTGATCAGCCAGTATTTCGCATCGTTGACGGACGGAAATTTCATTTCCTTTTCCGTCATCTTTATCAGGGCGTCGTGGCAAAGATCTTCGGCGGCCTCTTCGCTGCCGGCAATTCGGTACGCTACCTTGAAAAGTACCGGCATGGTTTCTGTGTATATTTCCCTGAAGTGCGCATCATTGTTCGCATCGAGGGGTCTCATGACGTCAAACAAGGGATCCCCCGAAATGGTTACAGAGCATTACTTTTCTCCAATAGAACGTCTCCAGGTTGTTCCCGAAGCGGTGTCTTCAAGTATAATGCCGCTCTCTTTCAGCTGGTTACGGATTTCATCGGCACGGGAGAAGTTTTTCGCCTTTTTCGCATCGGTCCGTTCGGCGATGAGGGCATCTATGCGCCCATCGTCGATGTCGCCTGTTTCTTTCGACGAGGCAACGAGGGACGCAGCGGATTCAATCAGATCAAGGCCGAGCACCTGATCCATACGCGCTACCGCGGCAAGCGCCTCCGCAGGGGGTACGTCCGTGTCCCGGATAAGCCCCTGGAGCTGGGAAAGCGCCCGCGGCGTGGACAGGTCCTGCTCAATGTCCGCGCGGAAACGGTCAATCCATTCGTTCGCGGGGGAGTTCGCAGGCAGGGATTCCGGCACGGCCTCCGCGTTTTCGGTTATACGGGCAAGGCGTTGTACCAGGCTCCTCCGGGAATTCCGGGCGCTTTCCATGGATTCCCAGGAAAAGGTGAGCTGACTGCGGTAGTGCCCACCGAGGAGGAAAAAGCGGTAATCGAGCGGATCGAATCCCTTGTCGATGAGGTACTGGAGAGTCAGGAACTCACCGGAGGACTTGGACATCTTTCCCTTGTCCATGACGAGAAACTCGTTATGGAGCCAGTAATTAACCCACTTCTTTCCGGTCGCGCCCTCGCTCTGGGCTATTTCATTGGTATGGTGGATCTGTATGTGATCGATACCGCCGGTGTGAATGTCGAACTGCTCTCCAAGGTATTCCATGCTCATGGCCGAACATTCGATATGCCAGCCGGGATAGCCGCGTCCCCAGGGAGAATCCCATACGAGCGCCTGGTTTTCAAACTTGCTTTTCGTAAACCAGAGGACGAAGTCGAAGGGATTGCGCTTGTTTTCGTCGATATCCACCCGGGTTCCCGCCTTCAGGTCGTCGGGATTGAAGTTCGCGAGCGCTCCGTATCCGGGGAAGGTGGAAATGTCAAAATAGAGGTTCCCTCCAGCCGAGTAGGTGTGGCCGTTCGCCTCAATGCGCTGTATCAGGCGGATCATCTGGTCAACATGGTCGGTGGCCTTGCACATGACCGTGGGCCGGAGAATGTTGAGGCGGTCAATATCGTCAAAAAATGCCTTGGTATAGAATTCGGCGACTTCCAGTACCGATTGTCCCTTTTCACGTGCCTGGTTCACCATCTTGTCTTCGCCGTCGTCGTTGTCGCCGGTGAGATGGCCGATGTCGGTCACATTCATGACATGGGTTACTTCGTAGCCGAGGAATCGCAGTGAACGCGCGAGGGTGTCCTGAAAGACGAACGCGCGCAGGTTTCCGATATGAGCGTAGTTGTAGACCGTGGGTCCGCAGCCGTAGAACCCGACCTTCCCCGGGGTACGGGGAGTAAATTTCTGCATGGATCGTCCCATGGTGTTGTACAGTTCCAAAGACATGGCGCTTCCTCCGGTCTCGTCATTTGTCCGGCAATGGGGTATACTGCCGGAATAATGAACAATGTACGGAAATTATGGGAAAAATGCAACATTGCCCGCGAATTCCCGCGTCTTGCTGAACGCGTCCGCTTCGACGAACCCATGACACTCCATACCACCTTCCGGGTTGGCGGTCCGGCGGATTTTTACGTTGAACCGGACTCCGTAGAGGAGCTTACCGCGTTGTTGTCCTTTTTTCACGAAGAATCCGTTCCGGTCTGGATTACCGGTGGGGGATCGAATCTTGTGATATCGGACCACGGCCTCCGGGGCGCCTGCGTTTCCCTTGCCGCATTTCGCTCGATCTCCCTGCAAGATACCCTGGTTTCCGCCGGCGCCGGCCTTCCGGTCGACGAGCTGGTTTCCTGGTGTGCGGAACGCGGGCTTTCCGGTCTTGAGCAGTTCGCCGGGCTTCCGGGAACCGTCGGTGGTGCCGTATACATGAATGCTCGCTGTTATGACCGGTCGGTATCCGATGTGTTTTTTCGCGCCGAGGTACTGGTTTTTCATGAAGGAAGGTATACAGTTGAAGTTGTTGACCGGAAGGAAGAGGAATGGGGATACAAGAAATCGCCGTTTCAGGACTGCGGCCCGAAACCGGATCGCGGGACTCCGCCGGTGGTTCTTTCCGCCGTATTCAGCGTTGTTCCTGCCGATACGGAAACCATCCTGGCCGTCATGGACCGGTGCGTACGGGACCGCGAACAAAAAGGGCATTTCCGTTATCCGTCCGCCGGCAGCATGTTCAAAAACAACCGTGCCTTCGGCAAGAGTTCCGGACAGATTATTGATGAAGCCGGGCTTCGGGGATTCACCGTGGGCGGCGCACAGGTTGCGCCCTGGCACGGCAACCTGATAATAAACCGGGGTAACGCGAGCGCGGAAGATATCCGGCGACTGGTTGAACAGGTACGCACGGCCGTGTATGAGAAAACCGGGTTTCTTCTGGAGACCGAGGTTGTTTTTGCCGGTGAGTGGCAACGCGCAGAGAAGGACGAAAACCTATGAAAATGACTAAAGCCGTATTCGCACTTTATTTTCTGTGTACCGCAGCGCTTCTCGCCTCGCAGTCAATCGGTACCGTTGAATACTGTGAAGGCCGGGTCTCGGTAATCCGGGACGGCAAGCGCATTGCCCGCGTTGACATGGGCTTTTCGGTCGAAAACCTCGATCAGGTGTGCTGTGAAGCAAACTCGACGGTCTCCCTTGCCTTTTTGCCGTCTTCCGGCATTACGGGAACCCTGACCCTTTCGGAGAAATCTTCGGCGATAATCCGCCGTGACCAACTGCAAACAAAAACCTCGAACGACATCTTTCTCCTTGGCGGGGAAGTCTCGCTCAAGGTAAAACGTCTCGGCGGAGCCGATTCGTCAATACGGGTCCGTACCACTACCTCCGTACTCGGAGTCCGGGGCACGGAGTTCAACGCGGCAACCTTTTATGGAAATTCGCTCGTAGCCTGCCGGGAAGGAGAGGTGTACTGTTACGCGTATTCCGACATAACCGGCATTCAGGGTTCTCCGCTGAACGGCATGTCGGCTGTTCCCGGACGCATGGTTGCCATTCCTGAATCGGGTGTTATCGCTTCTGCCGACTTCCCCGAGGGTGACTATTTTGAACAATGGGACGACCTCAGAAACCGCTGGAAGTCCTACCATGTGGAAATGATCAGCGCGGATCCCGTAGTGCTTTTGGACCGCCTCGCCTCTTCATGGGACACCGCTCTGGACCGGGTGCTTCGCGACGCCGCGCAGCTGCGCAAGAACGAAACAGCCTCCCGCTGGCTTGAATCTGCCCGCAGGGGCGGGGATGCCGGCACTCGTCAGGCATGGGTTACCGAACGTCCGCAGGTCATGAAAGACATGCTCGCGATGCGCCCGCATCTGGTGCTCGCTACCATACCCTGGCTACGTATCCAGGATCTCGTCACTCTTGTACGAAAAGAAGACATGGACCGTACGCTTTCGGATGGACAAACCGTCCGTGCCTTTATCCGGCAATTTGACCGGAATTCCCGGGATTTTTCCGCGGCGATGCACTTGTTTTACGCATTGGAGAAACAGTACATGCTGCGGAACGACGGACTATCCCCGTTTATGGACTTTTAATTGACATTGTGCGGGGTCAAACTTATACTGTGAGGACGGGTGGTATCGATTGTTACAGCTAGCATTTGTCAATTTTAGAAAAGGTTCCTATATTCTCGTTGAAGGCAAGGCCGAATCGAACCGTTTTTATATCATTCAGGGCGGAAAGGTTCAGATAACCAAGAATACAGAAGTGGTGGCTGAAGAAGGCGGAAATGTTCTCGGTCCCGGTGACTTTATCGGCGTCGTTTCCAGCATGTCCGGACACAGCCAGATTGAAACCGCCATCGCACTTACCGATGTGACCCTCATTTCCGTCAGCCGTGACCAGTTTTCGGACCTTATCGAAAAAAACACCCCGGTAGCCATGAAGATTATCTACTCGTTCACCAAAAAAATGCGCTACCTGGACGAAGCGCTTACCCGTATAACCCTCAAGAAAAACGTTCAGAGCGACATTACGCATCTGTTCACCATCGGTGAGTACTACGCGAAGCTTTCAAAGTACTCGCTTGCGATATACGCCTATTATCACTACCTGAAAAATGCGCCCAACGGAGAGTTTTCCACGGCCGCGCGGGAACGCTTCATGGCCCTGAAGGCCATGGGAACCTCCATCAACGCCGAAATGCTCGAACCCAAAACAGGCGAAATGACCCGGATTTACCAGGATGAAGCCATGGTTTTCTGCGAATGCCAGCCCGGTACCGAGCTGTACATAATCCAGAAAGGACAGGTCAAGATAACCAAGATAGTGGACAATAACGAAGTGTTGCTGGCGGTTCTCAAAACCGGCGACATGTTCGGCGAAATGGCGCTCCTGGAAAACAAACCCCGGTCCGCTAGCGCCATCGCCCAGGCGGGAACCCAGCTGTTGGCGGTAAACCGCCAGAACTTCAACCAGATGGTCGCGACGCAACCGCAGCTGATTGCCCGGCTGACTACCACGCTCGCGGACCGAATCTGGCTCATGTACAAGCAGCTTGCGAATACGGTCATCAAGGATCCGGTGAGTCGCATGTACGACATGCTCATGCTCCAGGTTGAAAAACTGAAAATTCCCTTCCAGGCCCAAAAATCCTATACCTTCGACTTCGGACCGACGGAACTCGCAAACATGTGCGGTATCGCCAAGGAACAGGTAAGCCAGGTTGTGGGCGAATTCCTTCGTGAACCGATTATCCGCATTATCGATGACCGCATTACGGTTACCGATCTTGTTGAACTGACCAAACAGAACGCATACCGCAAGAAACTCATGGATATGGAACGCGCCCGGAGCGAAAACCGCTCAACCAACAGCACCGTGCTCTGGTAACCCGTTTCGCCGCCTATAGTTTACCGGTATTTCTTCCGATAATTACACCATGAAAAGACGCATTGCAGCCGCTGTTATGGCGTGCTTCGCCGTTCTCGTATACGCTGAATCCGCTCCGCTTCCGGATACCTACCGTTCCGTTTCCCTGGGGATGGATATGGACACTGTGAAGGAACAGCTGAAAAAAGACAGCATGTTCGGATATCGGGGCGACCGTGACGTATCCCTTCTGCACGGAGAAAACCGCAGCCTCATTGAAACGGCCGGTCCGTCCTTTATTGCACGCTCATGGTTTCAGTTTCATGAAGACAAGCTCTATGTCATGATATTCCGCCTCAACACCGAACGTATCGACTATTACTCCGTATATACGGCGCTCGTCGAAAAATATGGCGAACCTGAAAGTCTCGACCCCCGCAGGGCCCTCTGGTCCGATGAACGCGTTACCCTGACCCTTGAGCGGCCCCTGACCGTAAAATATGTGGACAAGGCCGTGTTCTCACAACTCGTTGAAACCGACACAAAAGAATGCGCAATTACCGACATTCTGCGGGAGGAGTTCCTCAGTGAGTTCTAGATTCCCCGCCGTAGTTCTTGTACTGCTGCTGGTTGTTCCTTTTTTTGCCGCTTGCGTCGATAGCCGTCTTCCCACCGAACTGCTGGTTTTTACCGCAGTGGACGGCAGTTCCGTTGAAGTTGACGCTGAGATCGCGAAAAGCCGTGAAGAACAGGCCCAGGGGCTCATGTGGCGGAAAAAACTTGAAGACGGGAAGGGGATGCTCTTCTGGTACGCCGCGGATACCCGCATGCATTTCTGGATGAAAAACACCCTTGTGCCGCTTTCCATCGCGTTTATCGATTCCTCTGGAACCATCCGCGAAATTTACGACATGAAACCCGGGGATCTTTCGGTTGTATCGAGTACTATTTCGATGCGGTACGCGCTGGAAGTTCCTTCTGGCTGGTTTGACCGGGTTGCTCTTGAGCCCGGATGCCGGTTAGACGCTGAGAGCCTTGCTCTGCTCAAAGCAATCCGTTAACCTTCGGTGCGTTGAAGCATTTCCCGGGCGAGAAGATCGTTGGGGTCCATTTCCAGCACGGTTTTGAAGAATCCTGCGGCTTCAGCCGTGTTGCCCGCGCGCAAGGAAACCATTCCAAGATTTGAAATGATTTTGGTGTTTTCCGGCTCCTGTTCAAGCGCTGCAAGCAGAAATCTCCTGCTTTCGTCCAGCTCTCCCAGTTCCATGAGACAGATTGAAAGTTCATTGCAGATATCGGTCAGGCCCCCTGAAGAATCCGGTTCTACGGATTCTGCAAGGGCGGCGTTGTACAGCTCAAGCGCCTTCATAAAGGCGGCACGGCCGTCTTCCCAGCGTTCCAGACGGCGGAGGGCCCAGCCCAGAAGGAACCATGCGTTCCAAACCCCGGTATGACTTTCCATGAAAAGACGGATTTTCTCGAGCGCCTCTTCCTCATTGCCCATGATGATGTTGTCGTACGCAGTTTTGAACAGATCGTCGTCCAGTTTCCGCGAGGCGATGGTTTCAATAACTGACGACGCGCGTTCTTTGCGAATCTTTGCCGTTTCCGATGTACCATCTTCCAGTTCAAGATACGATTCCAGACATTCCCTGGCTTTGCGGAAATTTTTCTGCTTGAGGTAAAAATATCCCGCGTTGAAAAACGCGTCCGGAATGGGCGGATCGGCGGTCATGGATGCGCGGTAGTATTCGAAGGCCAGATTGTCGTACGCCTCGGCATCCTCGTCGAGACCGCTTGTCCGCAAGGAATCGGCACGCTCGTCATACAGGAGGGCCAGATTGAGAGTGGTTACCCGATCTTCGGGGTCGAGACCCTTGAGTGAAAGAAAGATCTCCTCCGCAAGATCAAAATCGCCGTTATGTATTTTAAAAATGGCGGCTTCGGTCATTTCGGTACGGATTTCTGGATGAACCGCCCTGATAAGCGTACGGTAATACTCGATGTGGGCATTGTCTATATCATAGGCCAGAACGGTGAGAATACCCGCGAGGATCATTTCCGCGGTGAGATGGTCCGGCTTGAACCCCTCATCCGGAGCGCTCAGCTGTACGGGAAGGGGAATTGAAGGATCGAATCCGGGAAAACCGGATGAAAGATGATGTTCCGCCGGCATGGTGAAATACATGAGTGAATCGAGTGGATGGGGCATGGTGTCCTTTCTGCAGCTTATTGCTGACTGTCTGATTCAGCGGCGTCCGGTGCTTCCTCCGCCTGCTGGTCCTGACCGGCTGGTGCCGGTTTGTCTTCATCATTCCGCGCGGTATCCGCGGCTGATTTTCCTTCTCCGTCAACACGGGTTTTGTCCGCGGCGGGTGATCCTGCTCTTGCGGGTGCCCGTTGTTGTGAAAGGAAGTTATTGATGTGCATCTTGTAGACCATCGGTACTTGCCCTTCAAGATATTGAATTGCCAGTGCAACCAGATCCTTCCGGTTTTCAACATCTTCGGTACGGACAATGCGACCCTTGATTCCCACGGCTGTTCTGGGATCCTCAAGGTCTATTCTGAGAACCACATCCTTCTCTTTCAGAAACTGTGCGATTCCGACCATTATTACCTTGGCACCCGAAAACGACAGATCACGGAGAATACACCGGCGGGGAATACCCTGAATAAAAATAACGGTCTCTTTTTGAACAATACCAATTTTCCGGATCGCGTCCGGAGTAATGAGGATGCGGTCTTCCCGCCGCTTTGTCGAGTTGATATTCGCTTCAAGAAGCTGACCGAGTTTTTCAATGAGATCATCCGGCGCCCGTTGGGTATATACCAGATTTATAAGAACCAGATCGGGAGAACCCGAATACTGGTTTATCCCGGTTACCTTCGCCGACACAAAAAACGAGATAGGCTCGTTTTTCTCCGGATCAGCGAATGAAAAACGCAAGTTAACCGAGGTATTGCCCTGTTGAATTTTCTCGTATACGCCGCTTTTTACCCCGGCAATAACTTTGGCGCCGGTCATCGAGGTTGTATTGATAACACAAGGCCACTGTCCGCCCAGCGCTTTGATGTATATCTGCGACGGTATAAGACGGGTAGTACTGATAACTTCCTTGGTAAAGGTGACGTCAATATTTTGATACAGCTCGTAATAGCGGGTAAGCTGCTGGCTGGTGGCGTATCCCATATATAATGTAATAATAGATGCCTTTATTTAAAAGGTCAATGCTGCTAAAATTGTTGACAAAAAAACCGGCCTTTTGGGCCGGTTTGTATTAGTACGATTTCGACTCCTGGGTTTTCCGGGTTTTCTTCATGAGCTTCCGGCGGAGGGCCTTGTTCTTCCGGTTAAGGATGGTGGAAGGTTTTTCGTAGTATTCACGCTTTTTCCATTCGCGAATAATACCCTCTTTTTCAACCATGCGCTTGAAACGCTTGATCGCTTTCTCGAGGTTTTCGGAGTCGTCTACGACAATATGAGCCACTGTAAATCACCCCCTTCCGGTATGACCGTCGGTATCCCGCTACTATGACAAAAATTCATGGTAAGGTCAACACTCAGAACAGGACTCGTCCTGCAAACCAGTCAGGGTCGACCGCTTCTCCGTTAACGCGGAATTCCCAGTGGAGATGGGGACCCGTTGAAAGGCCGGTGCAACCGGACTTTCCGATAAGCGTTCCTGCCCTGACGAATTCTCCTTCGGCGGTATCGAGATGGTCAAGATGATAGTACAGGCTATAGATCCCCGGTAAGTGTTCAATCACTACTGTCCACCCGGTGGTAATGCGCGATTCCGCCATAACGATCCTGCCGTCTCCGGACGCGAAAACCGGGGTTCCCGTCGGGATTCCGTAATCAATGCCGAAGTGAAGATCTCGCCGGGTTTTTCCGTTCGAATAGCGGTAGGTTCTCCGGTCCCCAAAATGGGATGTTCTTCGGGTCGCGCTTACCGGAGATACAAACGGTCCGGGAAAGATCGGGGCATCAGTGGAGACTGTCTGGAGTATTTTCGTAAGCTTGTTGATCTGTTCCATGCGTTTCTTGCTGGTATCGGATTTTATGGCGGTGTTTTTATTATCGAGCGGGATGGTCTCTTCGATAAA
This sequence comes from Spirochaetes bacterium ADurb.Bin215, assembly GCA_002070025.1. Taxonomy (GTDB): domain Bacteria; phylum Spirochaetota; class Spirochaetia; order Treponematales; family Treponemataceae; genus Teretinema. Next base: position 1,503 of record MWCL01000057.1, on the reverse strand, counting down.
ATCCCGGTGTTCCACCCGGAGTTCCCGGGTAACAATCGTGTTCCCGCAGTGGATTTCCAGACGGTAGATGCCGCTTTCCAAAAGCGTGCCGAGAGGAATAAATGCGGCAAACCGGTACGCAGACTTTTTGTCTCTATCCAGCGGGAAGGCCTGTGCCCGCACTACGGGTTCTTCCAGCATGGAGTACAGAACTGCGGAAATGGCTTCTTGTTCGTCGGGAGTTGTTATAATGACGGAAACGGTTTCTCCTGGGCTGGCGGAGTCGGGGGCGGTTATCGAGAGGGCTGTAGTATCTTCGGTGTCACCTTTCCCGCGGGCTGTCGCAGTTACGCCGGTTATCAACAGACCGACGGCGAGGAGTATGCAGCTAACTTGCCGGAATTTCCGCACCCGTCTCATGCGCCTGCCGGTTTTTGTACATCCTGCAGGATGAGCTGGGGTATGTCACTGCCATTGAATGAATTTCGTCCTACGGTAAAGACGGTATCAACCGCGTCTCCCACGGCAAAATCGCGGTTCAGTCGTTCCGCGGCCTTCCAGTACACTGCGGGCCATTTGTAGGTTCCGCAGGCGAACGTCAGTTTCAGGTGGAGTTTTTCAGTTTTCCCCATGATGTCCGCCGCCAGTATTTTCATGTTTCTCGCAAGAAAGGTCAGGGGATCATTTCCTTCGCCGTATGGCTCAAACCGGTCGGTTAGGTCCAGAATTGACGGGGTAAGGTATTCATGGGGAAGTTCGGCATCAATCATGACTTCACCGCCGTTTTCCGAGTCGGGAAACTGAATGTCTGCAGAAAGCCGCAGGAACCGGTCATACAGCTCGTCAAGGTTTTTCTTGTGTATCGAAAATCCGGCCGCGAAGGTATGCCCACCGTGGTCAATGAAGAGATCCGCGCAGGGTTCAAGCAGGTTCTGGAGATTGTATCCCCGTGCCGACCGCATCGAACCCACAAGGGTCTCGTCTTCCATGAAGGAAAGCACCACTGCGGGTACCTGGAAACAGTTTGTCAGGCGGTTGGCCATGATGCCGGTTATTCCCCGGTGTATGCGGGGATCGGCGGCAATAACGAGGTTGCCATGATGTTTCTCGAGGCTTTCACGGGCAAGCGGTTCGGCTATGCCCCAGGCATCGGTGCCGAGCTGTTTGCGGTCGTTGTTCAGCCGGATTACTTCCTCGGAAAGCTTGTTCCGTTCTCCCTGGTTTTCCGAAAGGAGGAGGGACACCGCGACTTCCGGGGAACCCATACGGCCAGTCGCATTGATCGCGGGGGAAATGAGCCAGGCAATGTCCCCGGTGCCGATTTTTTTCCCGGAAAGGTTCTGGCGGGCCATGAGCTCGGCGAGCCCGGGGCGGGGGCTTTCATTGATTGCCGCAAGGCCCTGGCGGACCAGGATACGGTTTTCGTTCTCGAGGGGCATGAGGTCTGCGAGGGTTCCGAGCGCAACGAGCTGCAGTTCCTGTTTTTCACGGTCGCCGAACAACTCGTTTCGGCGCTGAATGAAG
>MWCL01000056.1 GCA_002070025.1 Spirochaetes bacterium ADurb.Bin215 | reverse complement strand
TATACACGAAGCGGCATGTGTGGACTCATCAGGTGCAGCAGGCTGAGTGGATGGAAGAAATCTGGCTGAGAAGAAAGAAAAACCCGCCGGTTGTGTGTTTCCGGACGGGTGTGGTACCCGAAAAGGGTCAGCCGGGCAACGGTTGGGTCGCCCGGCATCTTGTAGTATGAGGGTTTTAACTGCTATCGGGTTTCAACAATTTTGGTAGCAGTCACAAGGCCTTGCCCGGCGTGTACGATTTCGCTACTATGACAACCATGAATACCACCGAAAAACTCCGGAAACACGCGCTTTCCATACCCGAAATTCTCCTTCCGAACAGTACGATAGATCTTGCCAAATGGGCAGTTATAGCTTGTGATCAGTACACCCAGGATCGTGACTACTGGAAGAATGCTGAAAAACTGGCAAACGGGGCCCCGTCGACCCTTTCACTCATTTTCCCCGAAGTGTACCTTGAGGACTCCGGTCGGACTGAACGGATTCAGGACATACATCGGGCCATGCACGAGTATCTTGATCCCGCGGGTGCAAATGTATTCGCGACACCCCTTCACGGGTGTATCTACCTTGAACGTACCACTGCCTACGGCAGGGTGCGCAAGGGTCTGGTGACCGCGATTGATTTGGAAGCCTATGATTGGAAACCCGATACCACCGCGATGATACGGGCAACAGAAGCAACCATCGTGGACCGAATCCCGCCGCGCATGGAAATTCGTCGTGGAGCGCCGCTCGAACTTCCCCACATCATGCTTCTCGTGAACGATCCTGATAAGACTCTCGTGGAACGGTCCGGCGCCCGGGTTCGGAACAACAAGCCCTGTTATGACACTCGTCTCGAGCCGGAAGCCGGCCATATCACCGGGTGGGCAGTCTCTTCTGAAGAGGATCTTGCCTCACTTGCCGATGCCGTTGAATCCATCGGGAAAGCTAATACCTGCCCGGACGGTTCCTGCTTCCTCTTTGCCGTTGGAGACGGTAACCACTCCCTGGCAACTGCGAAGGCGGTCTGGGAGGAGTACCGGGAGGCCAACGGACTTACAGGAGAAACGGCTGAACGTCATCCGGCGCGGTATGCTTTGATTGAAATTGTAAACATCCATGACGACGGACTTACCTTTGAGCCCATACACCGCGTGCTTTTCGGTGCCGATCCCGAAGAACTTGCCGGGTTTGTGAAGGATAAGCTCGGAGGAACCCTTTCTGTTGCCGCGGATGAATCAGAACTCGAACAACAGGTCGCTTCACGCACCACCACCTGTTTCGGCTTTGTCTCCCCCGGAGCAAAAACAGTTCTCGAGAGCCCTGACCCCGCGCTTGCAGTCAGCCGCTTGCAGCCGGTTCTCGATGAATTTGTTGCGGCTCATGCGGGGGTAACCATGGACTACATCCATGGAACCGACGAAGTATTCCGCCTCGGGAAAAAAGACGGCGCGGTTGCAATTCTGCTCCCTCCGGTGGAAAAAAGCAGCTTTTTTTCCACGATTGCGGCAACCGGACCGCTTCCCCGCAAGAGTTTTTCCATGGGCGAGGCAAGCGAAAAACGATATTATCTCGAATGCCGGAAACTGTTTAGCTGAAACCTTGCATTTTGGGTAAATATGCCTCACTATTGTTTGTATGAATCATGCTACCGGCACCGGGGGAACGACCGTGACCGAAAGTCGTCTTGAACCGTTTAAAAGAAATGCAATTCCGGTCGCGGTTGTTTTGTTCGCCCTTGCGATTTTGATTTCGGTGATTTGCCTGAAAAACGGTATAACCATCGTCTTCCAGAACGCGTTTTACCTGCCAATCCTGATAATCGCGTTGTATTACCCGAACCGGGGCATGTTTCTTGCCCTGCTTTCCTCGTCAGTCTACCTTGGTCTGTTCCTGACCCTCGGACCGGGACTACCCGGTATTGTTCCCGCGCTTGTCCGGATCGCGTTTTATCTCACCGTTTCCTGCGGGACCGTATTTGTTTCCTCCCGCCGGCTGAAGGCCGAGCAGGCATTGCAGCATCATCTGGAGCATCTTGAAGAGCTGGTGGCGGAACAGACTCGATACATCTCTGAAAAGCTCGAACGCTCACTCCAGCTTGAAGAAGCGTACCGGAAAGGCAATGAGTATTATGAACAGTTGTTCAAGCAGATTGACGCGCCGACGGTAATCTGGAACCCGGACCTCTACATAACCGACGCAAACAATGCGTTCGCTGATTTGTACAATCAGCCACGTTCGGAATTGAAGGGACGAAAGATTACGGGTATACTACCTTTCGATCCGGCGGATTTCCGCAACTACCCGGTTCAGCTGGAACTGCCTGCCCGGGCCACCGATCTGCTGCCCCGCAGAAGCCTGTGGATCATTTCCCGTGTACAAGATGTAAAAACCGGGAGTACCCGGGCGTACATCGCGGTCGGCATGGATTTGCCCGCGACCGAAACCATGAAACGATGAGGTACCATAACAGATGGCAGTGACTGATTTGGGCAAAAAGGTGTTTTTCTTGTATCCGCCCAGCGTTATCCGCGACGAAATGATAGGACGCCTTCTTGACCAGGAATATGAAGTGTACATGCTCAAGGATATCAAGATGTGCGAACCCCTGCTCCGGAGTCACCCAGAGTCCCTGGTTTTCGTAAACATAGACGTCGGAATGGCTGAACCGGAATGGGAGCAGTGGATACGGAAGACCATGGAAACGCCCGAAACAGCGGGTATCGGTATCGGGATCGTCACGTATAACAGCGACGAGGCCCTCCAGAGAAAATATCTCATGGAGATCGGAATTCCCTGCGGATTCATCAAACTCAAGCTCGGTCTCGATGAGAGCACCAGAATTTTACTGACGACTCTGCGGGCGAACGAGGCGAAAGGGCGTCGGAAATATGTCCGGGCAAACTGCTCGAACGATACCCTCTCCGCGATAAATCTCCGGGAAGGACCGATAAAATCTTCCGGGAAACTGCTGGACATCAGTATCGTCGGGTTTTCCTGCATTCTGGATCCCGATCCGGCCTTCCAGAAAAACACCATACTGCATGATGTCCAGCTCAAACTCCGGGCAAGCCTCATCCGCACCAAAGTTGTCGTTTTCGGTATGCGTGAACACGAAGGAAGGACTGTGTATGTCATGCTCTTCGCCGAGCCGCATTCACAGACCTCCCGTGAGAAAATACGAAACTTCACCCAGCTCACACTCCAGAGCGAAATCGAACTGGAGGTGAACAACATGAAAACAGTTAAACAGGAAGAAACAACTTAACGGGCCAGCGCCTGCTCGAGATCCCCCAGTATATCGTCAATATGCTCGATTCCGATTGAAAGCCTGACGAGTTCCGGTTGCAGTCCGCTCGCGCGCTGCTCTTCTTCGCTCATCTGTGAGTGGGTCGTGCTTGCCGGATGTGTCGCGAGACTCTTCGCGTCTCCTACATTGGAAACATGCGAGAAGAGCTTCAAATGCTCGATGAACTGACGCCCCCGCTCGGTCGCGGTTTGTCCGTTTCCCGCCTTGATACCGAATACCACCATACCGCCCGAACCGTTTTTCAACTGTTTTTTCGCGACCGGATATGCGGGATCCTCTTCCAGCCCCGGATACCGGACCCAGGCTACCTCGGGATGATTTTTCAGGAATTTCGCGGCCGCGAGACCATTCTGACTGTGCCGCTCCATCCGTACATGCAAGGTTTCGCACCCGATGAGGAATATCCAGGCATTGTCCGGTGAAAGACAGGCCCCGAGATTCCGAAGGGGAACCGTCCGAAAACGGAGTGCGAAAGCGATCGGCGCCAGTTCTGCCGGAAGATCCTGGGCCCAGCGGAGACCGTGATAATTCGCGTCCGGTTCGGTAAAGAGGGGGACATTCGAAGCTTTCCAGTCAAACTTGCCGGAATCAATAACCACACCGCCCATTGCAGCTCCATGCCCGCCGATCCACTTGCTCAATGAATGAATCACGATGTCCGCGCCGTCTTCCATGGGGCGATAGAGCGCCGGAGGGGTAAATGTTGAATCAACCACCAGCGGTATATGGTGCTCATGGGCAATATCCGCCAGAGCCCTGATGTCCGGCATATCCAGTGCGGGGTTCCCCATGGTTTCCACATAGAGGAACCGGGTTTTCGGTGTAATCTGGTTACGGAAGGATTCGGGATGCGCCGCGTCAGCGAACTTTACCGTAATTCCCTGATCCGGTAGAAGAACTTTGAACATCGTCACGGTACCGCCGTACAGATTCGATGCAGAGACAAACTCGTCCCCGGCTCGGGCAAGCGTGAGGGCCGCGTAATGCACGGCGGATGTCCCCGAACTCGTCACTACCGCGGCGGCTCCGCCTTCCAGGGCGGCAAGCCGGGTTTCGAGAATCTGACTCGTGGGATCGCCGAGACGGGTATAGATAAACCCGAGGTCCTTGAGCGCGAAGAGATTGGAGGCATGCTCCGCCGAATCAAAGGTATACGCAGTCGTTCGCCATACCGGGAGTCCCCTGGATCGGGTAACCGGATCGGGAGTCTGCCCTGCATGAACCGCTAGTGTTTCAAATCGTCTTGTATCCATGAAATCCTTCCTTTATTCTTCCCAAAGCCAGGTTGAAAGATACCGTTCGCCGGTGTCCGGCAACACAGCCACAATGATTTTACCGGCGTTCTCCGGCCGTTCGGACAGGGTGAGCGCCGCTTCAAGCGCCGAGCCGGAAGAAATGCCCATGAGGATTCCCTCTTCCCGTGCCGCACGCCGGGCAGTTGTGCCCGCTTTTACGTCATCAGTCAGGTATATCTCGTCCAGCAGTGTCCGGTCAAGAATCCCGGGAACAAAACCGGCGCCAATTCCCTGAATCTTGTGGGGTCCGGCGGTTCCGCCCGAGAGCACGGGCGACCCGGAGGGCTCGACCGCAACTACGTGTACTGACGGTTTTTGGGATTTAAGATAACCGCCAGCTCCGGTGATTGTTCCGCCGGTCCCGATTCCGCAGACAAATATATCAACCTTTCCGTCAGTATCTTCCCAGATTTCGGGACCGGTTGTCTTGCGGTGCATTTCAGCGTTCGCCTTGTTGTTGAATTGCTGGGGCATGAAGGCTCCAGGATTGGCAGCAACCAGTTCTTCCGCGCGGGCTATCGCGCCTTTCATCCCGAGCGCTCCGTCAGTAAGTACAATCTGCGCACCATACGCAGCAAGAAGTTTTCTCCGCTCGATACTCATGGTGTCAGGCATGGTCAGAATAACCCGATAACCCTTGACTGCGGCAACTGCAGCAAGCGCAATGCCCGTATTGCCACTCGTCGGTTCCACAATGATTGAGTCTTTGGACAAGAGCCCGTCTTTTTCCGCCTGCTCCAGCAGAGCAAGTCCGACGCGGTCCTTTACACTCGAGAACGGATTGCTGCTTTCAAGCTTGACCCAAACCTCAGCCTTTCCGGTATTCATGCGGTTTATCCGCACCAGGGGAGTTTTACCGATCAATTCGGTTACATTTTCTACCCGTGCCATACACGCCTCCCGGTGAAACATTCACTGCCTCACCTATTCCTAGTATTCTGATAGTATATATAGTATTAAAGCAGGCATATCTTGTCAATATCTTTTTTTCTAAATGTAATACATGGGAGAGTCCGCATCATCGCGGGTACCCACCAGTGACGAGAGGGAAATGGTATCGATGACAGAAGCAATACGCTCGTTAAGACAGGAGTACACCGATGTACGTATACAACGTTGTAAAAGACTTTCCTCTTCTCCCGGACGGGGATTATCCACCACAAGCATATCGCCTTCCAGGGTACGAAGTACATCTCCGATCATGATGTCAACCGGATTGCGGGATAGAGCATAGCCCCCGGAGGCGCCTTTTATAGACCGAATATATCCGGCACGCTTGAGAATCACCGCGACCTGCTCCAGATACCGGGCCGATACCTTCTGCCGATCCGCGATCTGTGCGAGCGGAACATGGCTTTGATCAGCATGCTCCGCAAGATCAATAAGAAGACGAACACCATACCGGCCCCTGGTGGAAATTTTCATAGAGCGCCCTCCGTTTCTTCCATTGAGTGATACGCACGGACAAGATCGGAAATCCTGAGAGCGTCGATACAATGCTGGATTTCTGTGTACAGCTTCTGCCAGGTAAACCGTGTCCTGCACTCGGCTTCCGAAGGACAGGATTCCTTGTCCAGACAGGAAACCGGTGCGAGCGGGCCTTCTACCGTCCTGAGAATATCTCCAACCGTAATGTCTCCGGCCGGTTTTCCGAGCCGATAGCCACCCTGGGCACCCCGCACTCCGGAAATAATCCCCGGTTTCCGGAGCAGGATGAACAGCTGTTCCAGATACCCGTCCGAAATACCCGTTTTTTCAGAAATTTCCCGGGTACTTACCAGTGCATCTGCCGGCAAGAGTGCGAGAAAAAGTATGGCTTCAAGAGAATACCGTCCACGGGTGGAAATCCTCATGTTATCTCCTAGTTTTTTCGTTGTCTTAATAAACATACCGACACTTCCGGAGACGGTCAAGGTTTTTTTCATGACCTGCGTCTTCTTGTCCGGCAGTACGGGATTTTTGTTCTGTTCAAGCAGGTAAATGCATGATATTTTTATATACAGTATACTTGTATCACGTACAGGAGGCGATCATGGCCAGAGGAGAGCAGGTAAACAACATTAACCGTCGGCTTATCATTGTCAGTGCGGTACTACTACTAGTCTGCTCTGCTGGATTCATTGTGCCATTTATCATGAAGGGGCGCATGCTCATACCGGTAATCTGCCTCGTATTCGGAATTCTCGGAGGATTCATGAGTCTGGAACAACGGCTCGGTCGGCTTCCTGCCGAAGCACACGATCTTCTATCAGGATCCTGGTTTCAGGTAGTACTTCGCCCCCTTTATGGAGGCATTTTTGCCCTTGTCGCCTATATACTGCTGCTTTCCGGCCTTGTTACCAGCGCCGTATTCCCGGTTTTCGTATACCCCTCCTTTCCCGAAACCGGCATTACACCGCTCTATTTCATGTTTTTTCTTACCGATACCGTTCCCGCGAGCGGACCGGACTTTGCAAAGCTACTGTTCTGGAGTTTTGCAGCGGGATTCTCCGAACGGCTTATCCCGCAAATCGGTCAAGGCGGGGTATGAGATACTGCTACTAAAATTGTTGAAACACTGCTATCAAAATTGTTGAAACCGGAGCCGTAACCCCGTGAATACACATCCCAGCGTTATTTCAAAAATAATCCGGCGATTATATAATCGTGAAACCGTTTCGTACGTTATCTTCGGTGCTCTAACTTCGATTGTAAATATCGGAGTATTTGAATTCTTTTTCCTCACCGGATCGGATTACCGCACGGCAAATCTGATCGCACTCATAACGGCGAAACTGTTTGCGTATGTGGTAAACAAATTATTTGTTTTCCGGACGAAAACCGGATCAGTGGGCGCTCTTTTACGCGAATTTGGTCTGTTTACCCTGGCACGCGGCAGCACCATGATTCTTGACTGGGTCGGCCTGATCCTGCTGGTAAGCATGCTCGGCCTTTCAGAACATGTCGGGAAACTTATCATCACGGTTATTGTAATCATTCTCAATTATGTATTCGGCAAATTCCTGGTTTTCAAGAAAATACCTGCTGGTGATCAGGGAATGGACTCCGCAGAACACCGATAATTATTTTCAACAATTTTGGTAGCAGTCCCCGGAATTACCGCCCGATTACATACCGCTGATTCAGGGAATCCGCGTGAAGCACCAGTGGCTCGCTGCCGCCTTCCAGCACCCGGATTACATCCTCCATACGGTCACCATCCGGCAGGTACGCCCGTATTTTGTTTTCCGCGGCGCGGAGATACTCTCGGTCAAGCACGGTTCCCTCCTTGTGCGGATACAGCGCGAGATACAGAATGTCAAACTCGACGAGATCGTTGAAAAAATGTGTACCGAGGGAAACGTCGGGAACGAGGTCGTCGCGCATTTCCACAATTTCACAGACACAGGCCGCGCGGCTTATTTCCGCGAAGGTTACCGGAATCCCGAGCGATACCGAGGTAGTGCCCCAGCGGCCGGGCCCGGCGAGAATGACCTTTTTGTCTGGGTTCATCTGCCGCATGATGGCGCCGATACTTCGCGCCACGCGGTGTTTCTCCGGCGGCGGAAGCGCATCGTAGGCATCCGCAGGGATGTAGATGAGTACATCGGCAATGATTGTCCGGCTCCGGCCGATAACCGTCCCGCTCTCCGACGAGATGAGCGCTTTCTCGGGTATTCCGGGAAGCTTGACCGGAGCGGTTCCCGGAGCAGCATCAACACAGTCACCAGTTGTCACGTCGGCAAGGTCACCGCTGGCCGGATCACGTGCCTCAAACGGGCGGCACTGCACGATGTTGATGCGGTAGTCCCGCTCACCGGTAAAGTTCACCGTAAATTCTATATCCACCGGATGAGCATAGGCTTCTTCAAGCGTTGCAAGAATCCGCGACATGTCGGCGGCGAAGGCGGTGTCTTCCAGAAGCCCGTCGAAGGTTATGAACCAGCTCTTCGTATCCATGTCGCGGGTGGCGACGAGGGAAAGCTCGGCCGGTGTTGAATCCGCCGAAAGGTCGTGGAAGTCCGTCGCCGCGAGCTGGTTCGCTTCGAGGTCGATAACGTCTACCCGCTTTTGTGAAAACTTGCGCACCGCGTCTATGCCGCTTTCCGGGCGGCGGGACACCGCGTTCAGTGCGGCGATCCGGGTGTAGTCGTCGTCGGAACGATCAACCGCGCGCGTACCCATACCGTACACGATACGGATGACGCCGGCCTTCGGGTCGATGGACGGATGCCAGACGTAGGGGTTGCGCGAATAGCCGACACCGCCGACGGCCGGGAAAAAATACTGCCCGTGGAGATCGCCGGACACCCGCTGGATGAGCAGAGGCATCTGTTCGTCGCGGTCGAGGATGCCGAGCTGCGCGCGGTAACGGAGCGCCTTTTCACTGAGTGTGCTCGCGTAGATGGTCTTGATGGCGGTCAGGAGGTTTTCCAGTCGGCGCTCCCGGGATCCCTGATTCGGGCAAAAAACGCTTTCGTATTTCCCGGAGAAGGCATTGCCGAAATTGTCTTCGAGAAGGCTTGAGGAACGGACGATGATGGGAGACTGTCCGAAGTAATCGAGCATGTCCGAAAGGTTCGCTACAATCCGCGGAGGGAACGACCCGGTGAGGATGACGCGGCGCGCGTACTCGGCGACCGAGAGAAATGCGTCAATATCCTTTTGCTGTTGGCGGATCCACCAGCAACCGTTGACAACCATGTAGGTGTAGAACACGTCGGCTCCCACGTAGAAGGAATCATGCACTTCGATGCGGTCGCGTACCGGGTTGGCCGATTTTTTCACCATGGCGCGGGCCAGGAGCATGCCGGTTGTCTTTCCGCCAACGAGCCCCGTGCCGATCATGCGTCGTGCGGTATCGATGAGATCGTCAATTGAAAAGTACTCCCGCGCAAGGGCGAGCATCTTCTCGTCGCGCGAGATTACCATCTTCAGCAAACGATCGAGACAGGGTCCGGTAGTCCCGTCGGGGGCATCGGACTGTGAAAGCTGGATCGCCTCCTGAAAATTCCTGATCCACACATCCTTGTCGCCGAAGGAGTCGGTTCCGGCCTGGAAGGGCGAAAAGGAGAGGATTTCCGAATTGAGCGCGCTGTTCGTTACCGGAGAATAGGTACTCCCCTCTTCCCGGTGCAGCATGTGCATGGTCCGTGAATGGCGCTGCTGCACCTTGAGCGGATGGAGATACCGCGTCCCCTCGTGGGTATACACGTCGAGGATAACCTGTGCGGTATTGTGGATGGGAGAAAGCGCATTGTCCGAGTGTTCCTGCCGCATTACCCCGAAATAGGCCAGCGCTTCCATGTCCAGGAGATAGGGACAGGTGAGCATGAAAAAATTCCCGAGCATACGGTCTGAAAACCAGATTTCGGAAAGCTGACTGAGGGAATCAAAGATATAATAGCCGCCGCGGCCGTTCTGCTTGATGACCGAATGGATGGCGGTTATGAAGGGTTCGAACCCGTCTTCGGCGTTGAGTTCGTGGAGCTGCATGGAAGGAAAGTCCTCTTTCCGTACCAGCGGTTCATGACCGGAGAAGCGGAAGTACACGAGATGCTGCGCGCGTTTTTCCGCCGCATGTGCGTAGAAGTCTACATAATAGCGGTATTCTTCTATTGAATTAACCTGCCAGACAATGTTGTCACCGGGAAGAAGTCCCCGCAGGATTTCATCGAGCCCGCTGATTCCCGTGGAAAGATTGTAGTAATTGTACGCCACCGCACGCACCTCCCGGATTCACCTCAGAGTAAAACCATGGTAGCACATATCGCTGTAACTGCTATCAAAATTGTTGAAAACCGAGAGAACTGTCGCTTCAGGACAAAAAATGACCGGCATACCGCGCAAAACAGGCGTATCATTCCTGTAGAAGGAGACATGCTCATGATGAACGTACTGGAAGCCATTCAAAACCGCAGGAGTATCCGCCGGTTTACCGATACCCCGGTTCCGCGAGACATGATTGAAACCGTTCTGGAAGCCGCGATAGCCGCGCCGTCCGGGAAAAACAGGCAGCCCTGGCAGTTTGTGGTTATAACCGAGCAAAACAAAGCCGAGATGCTTCGCCTTATGGATGACGGGATCGCGGCTAATCCCGAATCCGCGAAGTGGGTGCAATTCACCCGGGACATCATGGCGCAGGCACCGGTGAATATCTTTGTGTTCAACCCGAACGGGGAGTATCCCTGGCGATCCATACCGACGAAGCAACGGTTTCAGGAACTCGTCGATATTCAGTCGGTGGGAGCCGCGATAGAGAACATGATTCTGGCCGCGGAAGGCCTCGGCCTGGGAACCCTCTGGATCTGTGATGTCTTTGAGAATTATGACGGGTTCAGCGCCTGGATCGGCAATCAGAAACAACTGATAGCCGCGGTTTCCCTGGGGTATCCCGATGAGCACCCCGACAAGCGCGGGCGGAAAGGACTCGACAAGGTCGTTACCTGGATGTAAGCCGATGAGCAGATCGGGGTAATCTCGACAAAAGGACAGCCCTCATACGAGGGCTTTTTTATCATGGAGTGGCGATCGTCTTTCCGAATTCCCGGCAAGCATGAACTGCGTTGTCGTCAGGATTCCATAAATTCTTCATACCGTCGTTCATGAGTTCAAAACCGGCCTTTTCGAGCCAGGAGCTTATTTTCGCAACCGCTTCACCGCTCCAGCCGTAACACCCGAAGGCCGCGGCTTTCTTGTTTTTGAACTGCATACCTTCGATCATCTCGAGGATGCCGGCGGTAGCATGGGTAACCCCGCGTCCGATGGTGGGAGATCCGACAAGAATGGCTTTTGATCTGAACACCTCGGTAAGCGCGTCATTCTTGTCAGTCTTGGCAAGGTTGATAACCGTTACGGTGGTATTCGCACCGCTTTCACGGATTCCTTCAGCGATGGAATCAGCCATGGTGCGGGTTCCTTCCCACATGGTGTCATAGAGAATGGCTATCCGGTCTTCCTGATAATCTTTCGCCCACTCGCGGTATTTCTCGACAATTTGAAGCGGATTATCCCGCCAGATCACGCCGTGGCTCGGCGCGATTATGTCGATGGGCAGATTGAGGGCGAGCACTTCGTCAATTTTCCGGTCAACAAATCCGCTGAAGGGAGTCAAAATGTTCGCGTAATACTTGATGGACTCGGAAAAGAGCTCTTCCTGGTCGACGAGATCGTTGAACGGCTTGTTCGCCGCGTAATGTTGTCCGAACGCGTCGTTGCTGAAAAGGATGTTGTCGCCGGTCAGGTACGTCGCCATGCTGTCCGGCCAGTGGAGCATCTTCATCTCGACAAATACGAGTTTCTTTCCGTTCCCTATATCAATGCTGTCGCCGGTTTTGACCGTCTTGAAATTCCAGTCACCGTGATACTGACCTTTCAACGATTTTACCGCGTTCGCCGTGCAATACACCGGCATATCCGGACGCCGCCGTAAGAGTTCATTCAAGGCGCCGGAATGGTCAACCTCACCATGATTGGCAACAATGAAGTCGAGTTTGTCGAGCGGAATTTCCTGTTGCAGGTTATCCACGAACTCGGCGGCATAGGGTTTCCACACCGTATCGATGAGTACATTTTTCTCTTCAGTGATCAGATATGAGTTATACGTCGACCCGCGATTTGTCGAATACTCGTCACCATGAAATCTCTGAAGTTCCCAGTCGATCTTCCCGACCCAGCGGACATTGTTTTTAACCGGAATATGCATTGATTGACTCCTTGTAGTTAAGTCTAGTACCGGGATGCGAAATCATCAAGCATTGCATGGAGACGTTCGTGAACGCCCGCTCCGATTACTTCTTCTTCATGCTTGTCAAAGGCTTCGAGCAGCTCCTGTTGTTTCTCCGGAGGAAGGAAGCGGTCGCCCATGGGAAAAAGAATTCCGTTCTCCTTTTCAATATGTGCCCGCAGCAGTTCAATGTATCCGCTGGCATTGGTCCGGAACGCTCCGGAATCCACATTTTCTCCGCCAAGCGCTTGTTTCATCCCCCTGATAAAAGCCCGGCCCTGCTCGTGCTCGTGGAGCATCTGTCCAATAGGCCCGCCTTCTTTCGGAATTCCCGCCTGTTCCATCGCGGGGAAAAGCAAACCTTCCTCCTTGCCGTGGTGGCAGGTGTCGGCGAAAAGAACGAGGAAATCCACCATGTCCTGTAAATCCTTCCTGAGCGCGTCGGTCGGTGTATCTAGAAGCGCGGTCATTTTCTCGAAAATTGAAAGACCGTGCAAAATTGCTTCATGTTCCTCAATCAGATCCTTGCTTGCATATGCCATACAATGTACCTCCTGTGGATGGTCATATATATAACATACTATTATGATGGGTTTACTGGCAACCGAATTCGAGTACTATCAAAATTGTTGGAGACTGCTATCAAAATTGTTGGAGACTGCTACCAAAATTGTTGAAATTTTTTCAACAATTTTGGTAGCAGCTACTCAGTTCACTTCACCGAGATCCGGATTTCGGTCAGGAACCGCTTCGGATTCCGGGGAATGATCATCCCGGGCCCCTTCAAATACACTTCCTGAATCGGTCCGTTCGATTCAAGCTGATTCGCATTGATGTATTCGAACAACTGGCGGTAGGCTTCGCCGAGTCCCTCATAGGGACCCTTCCAGACTGCGGTTACGCATTTCCGCTCTTCTAGAACCCGACAATTCATTCCGGAGACGGTTAGTGCTTTTCGAAGCGTAACACACGCTTCGATATCGGCTGTTCCGTCTTCCTCCGCCGGTTCATGGTACAAACAAAAAGGCGCTCCGGTTACAAAACGGCCGACCGTCCGGAACAGGGTCGAAAAATGTGCTCCGCATTCATCGTATCGTCCCCGGTAGCGTATTCCCAGAATGGTCGCTGGGGGAATGATTTGTATGGTTATGTGCATTGCTTTTTCCATGGCAGGTATCCTCTGTGTTTCAAGCAAGAATTTGATACTGTTCCGTATCCTGTTCATCCCGGCAAGTTCCTTCTCCACCGCGGCTAACCGCTTTTCGAGAAAACCCGCCAGATCTCCATCATCCTTGCACGACGCGAGAATCGAGGTCATTTCTTTTACGGAAAATCCGAGTTCCTTCAGGGCGGTAATGCTTGCCGCACGCGTGAAAGACTCGTCGCCGTATTTCCGATATCCGGTGTGCGGATCCACGCTTTCGGGAACAAGCAACCCTTCTTCATGGTAGATTCTGAGTGCCTTGAGCGAAAGCCGTGTCGCCTGTGAAAATTCCCCGATTGTCATCATCGCTTCGTCCTTTACAGACCCTTTTCCACCAGACTTTTCATGCCCCGGTAGAGTGCCTTTTCCTGATCGTAAATCCCCCGCGCGATTTCTGCAAGGGAAGAAAACGCTACCGAGCGCTCTTGAGCCGACATTCCCTTGATTCTGCCGGAAAGTTCACGACAGGTATCCGATAATCGATGCCACTCGTTGACAGCGTTTTCGCACAACGGAATCAAGGGTTCAATCTTCTTCCCAAAAGAAGTACTTCGGACGATGTTTTCGAGAAACTTCCGATAAAGCTCCCTGAATGACGCGCCACCGGTTCCATTGTCCTCAATGTTCGTAGCCATGTATGAAAGGATCGCGGGATGGAGGAATGTTTTTCCGGACCAGTCCTCAAAAGTCGCGAGATCCTCCGGGAACCGGGAGAGATTTTCAAGTGCGCCGGTTTCATAGTTTTCAATCACGGTCGCGAGAGAAGCACGGATCAGTGATTCAGAATCAAGGCGAGATTTCCCGTCTCCCGGTTTGGGTGAATCCCCGATCCAGTAGAATTCGCCATGAGGCGGAAAGTTTTTCGTTGTTGAGGTCCGGGCACGATGAAGATCGGAAAGCGCGATAGTCTGCAAGCCGGAAAACTCTGTGTCGGTTACCAGCGCGATCCCGGCTTCATGGTTCACCGCGAAAAGAGTAATGTAATGCGCCCCGAACGACATGTATCGGGGACCGGTCTTCCCGCCATACCGGTACGGCAGGTTATGCTCAAACGGTTCGGGGATGCCGATCCCCTTCCACCGG
>MWCL01000055.1 GCA_002070025.1 Spirochaetes bacterium ADurb.Bin215 | reverse complement strand
GGCGGTCCAGTACCGCGCGACTACCTGTTTCCACTCCCCCAGAATCGTTCCCGGAAATACCGACGGTAATAACGGTTCTCTTGCCAGAGCATTGCGAGACGGGCCGTACCCGTGAAACGCCTGAACAGAAACGACAGACAGAACTCAATGAAGAGCAGAATACATTTTGAGATAAACATTATGAATGATAAGGATAGCACCTGATAAAAAATCTGTCTTGCCACAAATAATGTAAAATCATTCAGAAGTTACTCGTAGTCTATTACACACTATCCATTTTGCCCTCATAATCGCTCAGAATTGTTGTAGTATTACGCCTTAGATTTGATTTCTGTATGTCCTTTGCTATTCGGAGGGATTCCTTCTTAAGTATCCGTAGTAGAATAGAGTGTAATCGTATGTGCCATAAAATGTGCAATGCCCTCCTCTGATTCTCCTTGATTTCGTCTGATGTCTCCTGATAATTGACAAATTCGCGAAAAAACGTGAAAATACCTACGAATCAGTAAGGATTGAGCCCCCGAAGATACTTTTAAGGCGTGGGTCACAGGTTCGAATCCTGTGTGGCTCAATCAAGAAAAAAAGAATCCACCAGGATTCTTTTTTTTTACTCTGACCTCCACACAGGATTCGATCCGAGAGAGCGTCCCGAGCGACGCGAGGGCGAGGCACAGGAAGTGCCGAGAGCGAACGAGGCGGCCTGGAGGAAGGTGGCAGGAAGCCACCGACCGGAAGGCGAATCCTGTGTGGCTCAAACTCTTTAATCCTTATTTTATAAGGATTTATTACTACCCCACAACGGGCGTAATACCGTCCATGCTCTTGATAATATTCTATAGCAACTTTATTCTGATCCTCAGAATATTGATATAGTCATTACAGATTTTGACCGTATATCTTCCTGCTCCCTGTTCATTAACAATATCAATAGTATTTGCCTGATCAGTACTCAATTCTTCACCTTATACCGCATTTCAATGTTGCTTCCATTATATATTGTATTCCGGCGCTCTGACACTGTTACAGCAATGAAACCATGCGTTTCACTGGTAACATATCCGGGATCGCCAAGATGAAGAATATACTCTGAAATCCTTTCCTGATTAGGCATACCAATGTATGGGCTTCTATATATACCTCAGTTGTCCGCAGCGTGCCTCTATACTTAAGACTGAGCTTACAATTTCGTCCACGCCCCACCTGCGTACACGTAGGTACCGGCGCTTTTACCGCCGCTGTCATAGGCTTCCTTGAAGGAATCCCCGTAAGTGCCCATCGTATGGTGAAGCGACCCGTCTTCATAGGTGTACAAACCGGCGATATCCGCGTCGGCGCAAATCGTGATTTCAGTGATCTCATTGCCGTCGAAGGCACCTGAATGAAGAAAAGAAACACCCTCGAGCGTAATCTTCGTAAGATCGTTAGTCGCGAAGGCCCATTCGCCTATCCACCGGGTCGAACTCGGGATGACGACACTTGTCAATCGATTGTGGCAGAACGAATAGGATCCAATCTCCGTCACACCCGAGGGGATACTTATCTCGGTGAAATAGTTGTAGTCAAAGGTCCAAGCCTCGATACCTAACAGTCCTTCAGGCAAGGTCACCTCCGTCAAACTTTTGTTGGTGAATGCATGTATCCCGATATACAACACCGACTTCCCGTGCAAGGTTGAGGGGACGTCGACGATCTTGGATATCCCAGTGTAATTCGTGATAGTGTTGGAATCCGTATCAAAATCTATTACGGTCTCGTATGTCACCCATTCAGCGTAGAGCAATATATCTGATTCGAGTGGAGCTATACCATCATTGGGGTCCCAATGCGTACCGTGTCCATCTGCTGCTGTATTCCAACCATTGAAACAAAATCCAGTTTTAACCATGTGGCCTGTGTTGTCCATGAAACTGATGGATCCTCCTTCAGGATATTCGTTTTCGTCCACGGGTACCGATCCTCCCGTATTGCCATTACCATCATATGTAACTTTATAATAGGTGGTACTATTGTCACCTGCACAAGAAACGATGGAGAGTAGAACGACCAAGAAAACAATAAAGGTCTTGCTTTTTTTCATTTTGAACTCCTTCTAAAAACAATATAGGATCCATTCTTTTGTGCTATTCGTGTAACTGGGACCCGGAAAAAATATCTTATAATCTACTTTCCTTTTATATATCCAATTAGTACTTATACTTCTCTATTCAACTATCGTAATTCCCAGTGTTTTAGTCACAATCCGTATTTTTGCAACTACAGGCCTGCCGTTAAACAAGTTTCCGTCTACTTCAACTTGATAAAACCATTCGTTATTGAACGTGGCCACCATACTTTCTGTTATCTCCGGGCCTGATTCAAAATTGAGATCCAAGTAGCCAAGATACAGCCCTCCCCCGGCTCCATAGGTAACCCCGGGAATAGTCATCAGGGAGGATTCATCTAAAGGTATCGTACAATCAAAATCCTTGTAATAACTATACCGATAATCGTTTTCTCCATCAAACCCAGAAAAATCAACCTCGAAACTCGGAGGTGAAGTATATGACCAGAACACCACACGGGTCACCTCCCATTCTTGAATGGGAAGATCGGATTCTTTCGGGATATCAAAGAAGTCGCAGGAAACAAAAACCAAGAAAACAAGAACGAGTATAGAGGAAAATTTAATAAAAGCTTTCATCACAGAACCTCCATGCTAATTGCGACATTCTCACGGGAACAGATCAGAATATGAACAAACCTTTTTTCCAATAACTTGACTAAATATCAGTGTATCACCACTTGTAGTACGGGACAAGTTTTTCCTCGGCTGCATCGTATTTTTCGTAATTACGCGAAAGCCTCCACATACTTCATACTGACAATTTCTTTATCCATGTTAGTTTGTTATCAATATTAGGTAGCTGCTTTGACAACCCCATAAAGCAATACGAGTAAGTTACATTCTATTTGACAATCATACCAAATCGGCATACTATTTGGGTATGGTTGTCAAAGAAAAGAAAATCAAATCTGAAAATATTCTCAAACAGCTTGCCATTGACAATGGAGGAATAATCCTTGCAAAATTTGCAGAAGAGGCCGGAGTTTCCCGTGCCATGCTTTCTTATCTGGTGAAGCAGGGATCTCTGTCACGAATTACTAAGGGACAATACATTTTTCCTGCAGAGATTCCCGATGAAATGCTTTCTTTGAGCCAACGATCTGAACATATCATATTTTCCCATGAAAGCGCTCTTTACTTGAATGGAATCAGTGGAAGAACCCCTTTTGAACATTCAATTACTGTACCGGATAACAAGCGCCCATCTGTTCAAATAAAAAAATCTTGCAAGATCTACTATATAAAACCCGATTTGTTTGACCTGGGTCGTACAGAGCGTAAAACAATTCATGGCAATATTGTACCCTGTTATGACACAGAGCGTACAATTTGTGACATTATTCGCAACCGCAGCCGAATGGATGAAGAAACGTTCCTGGACGGAATAAAACAATATGCGTCCTTAAAAAATAAAGACTTGGGAAAACTTGGCTCATATGCTGATAAATTTCATATTCTTCAAAAGGTCCGGGATTTAATTGGGGTGCTCGTTTGAACAGAACAAAAGAAGCCATGAGCATTAAAGCTAAAATCAATAATTATGCCAAGTCCAACAAAATTACCGCCCAGACGGTTTTGCAGAACTTCATGTTTGAACGCTTTTTGGAACGCCTTTCAAAATCTGAATATCAGGACAAGTTCATCATAAAAGGCGGTGTGCTTATTTCCAATATGGTTGGTCTTGATACCCGTTCTACAATGGATTTAGATATAACGTTGCGTAATCTGCCACTGGACGAAGAAATAATCCTGCGGGCAATGAAGCAAATCAGCCAAATAAATCTTGATGACGATATTACATTTTCAGGTTTTCATTTTTCACCTATACGGCCTGATGATGAATACGGTGGATTCCGTATAAAATTTAGTGCTACATATTTTTCAATTGTTACTCCGCTTTCAATAGACCTTTCAACAGGAGATAAAATAACTCCTCAACCGATGGAATATGATTTTTCCCCGATTTTTGGAACCGAGAATTCATTTACGCTCTGGGGCTACAACATAGAAACTATTCTAGCAGAAAAGCTTCAAACAATAATCAGCAGAGGAATTGCATCTACCCGCCCTCGTGATTTTTATGATGTTTATATTCTTACCAAAGAGAAGCAATTTGATATTAAAAAATTAAAGAGTGCCTTTACGGAAACTTGTAAACACAGAGGTACAGAAAATCTCATAAAAGAAATTGATACTAGAATGGGCGAAATTGAACAAAGCAAACCCTTGCAAAACCTTTGGTTAAAATATACAAAACAGTTTTCTTATGCAAAAGATATACCATATGAAGACTTGATGAAATCATTAAAAAATCTTCTTAGTACATTGGTGACAAAATAATGGCTCCATACGATGGATCTTCCAATGGCCTTTTCCTGCTAGTAAATTGAAGTTTTATTCAACACTATCTAAGGGATCGTATGTGCAACGAAATGTGCAATACACTCCCCTGATTCTCCTTGATTACGTCTGATGTCTCCTGATAATTGACAAATTCACGCTAAAAAGGGAGAATAACCGAAAATCAGTAAGGATTGAGTCCCTCGCAAATACTTTTAAGGCGTGGGTCACAGGTTCGAATCCTGTGTGGCTCAAAAAAAACCGAATCCTTTTGGGTTCGGTTTTTTTTATTTGAAAGCCACACAGGTTCGATCCGAGAGAGCGTCCCGAGCAACGCGAGGGCGAGGCACACAAAAGGCCGGCGCGCGGCATGGCCCTGCTCACAGCCGTTCGAAGAAAGCGAAAGGATGGGCGAAGTGTATAGAAAATTGCCTCACGTATACACTTCTTTTCGATGCCCTATATTAACGACTAGTACTTTAACCGATTCATCGGCAATATCGCATATAATCCGGTAGTCACCGACCCGGTATCGCGACACGTTCCCGCAGGAACTTCATTATTCGCTTTCCAGTCGGCTTGTCCAATTTTCCGAGGGTCTTGGCAGCCGACTCGGCGAACTCAATCTTCCAGACCATATTGTTTCATGATATCTTCGAACGGAATCAGCTTCTCCCGACCGGATCGAACTTTTTCCAACATCTTCTCGGCGAGATACGCTTCTTCAAGGTCATCGAGGTGATCCTCGATCGCTTCCCGGACATAGTACGTCTTGGTTCGTCCGGTAAGCTTTGCCAGACGGTCAAGTCGCATTTCAATCTCTTCAGGTACTCGTACCGCTATCATGGCAGCCACCTCTGCAATACATGTATATCATACTGCCATTACCCGGATCAATCCAGTAAACATACGCTTTAGATGACCGTTCAACGGCCCCATACAGTCTGAATCTTACTTGGACGTTGTGAACAAAACTGGACACTATCCACACGAAGAAACTACACTTGCATTCTCTCCGATCATCATTCATAATGGTAACTGTCACAATATGACAGTTACCATTATGAACAGGCTAATTCGGACAGTCTTTGAGACATTAGAACAACCCATTTTCTCGGCCGCTGATATTCAGAATATCGAACCGGATGATAACGTTCGGTATGCTCTCGTAAAACGTGCCATGAAAGATGGCGATCTCGTCCAGATCAAGCGGGGTCTCTATACCCTGAGTCCCCCTTTACGAAAGCAGCCACTGAACCGGGCAAGTCTCGCAAACAGGCTCTATTACCCCTCGTATGTAAGCATGGAATACGCACTCAGTAGTCATGGCTGGATTCCCGAAGGAGTTACCACGGTAACGTGTGCAACCTCGAAAAACCCGGTAGATTTCGATACGCCCCTCGGACGATTCACGTACAAACGAATTCCCCAAGTTATGTTCTTTTGCGGAGTTGAAACAGTTTCGATCGACGGCGAGTCTGCGCTTCAAGCGCGACCGCTCAAAGCGCTTGCAGACTATATCTACGCCCATAAACTGGATTGGACGGATCGGGAACCGCTCATCGAATCGCTCCGTATTGAAGAGGAAGAACTCAACACCCTTACGGCTGCCGATTTTGAGAGTATTCAGGGAAATTACTCTACGGCGAAAAACGTGGAATTATTCCTGGCGGGACTCAGAAAGGATTTGAACGTATGAACACCAGTATCATCGAAGATCGACTGAAGAAATACGGAGCTATTTCCACAGAAACAGAAATCACTGCCATCCGCGAAATCACCCAGGAGCTTATTCTTTTCGCGCTCTCCACGAGCGATTTCTTCTCGCATGCGGCCTTTCAGGGCGGCACTTGTCTCCGTATTGTACATGGTCTCAGTCGTTTCTCGGAGGATATGGATTTCATCCTGAAAACGCACGATACCACATTCTCCTGGCAACAGTATCTCACGCTCATCGGCACGACGCTCGAACAGTACGGCTATAGCGTCGAGCTGCAAGATAAATCAAACGCGGATGAAGCCGTAAAAAAGGCCTTTATCAAGGATGACTCGATCGGCAGGGTGCTCCGCCTCGCCTATGCGAACAGGCAGGGTACTCCACGTAAGATCCGCATCAAACTCGAGATCGACTCGAATCCTCCAGGAAACGGCGAATTCGAGAGCGCCTTCATCGGTTTTCCCGCCCCGAGCAGCATCACGGTCGAAACACTTCCCACGCTCTTTGCTGGAAAAAGCCACGCGCTCCTTTGCCGAAAATACGAAAAGGGACGGGATTGGTATGATTTCCTGTGGTACCTGGGGAACAAAACTCCGGTGAACTATCGCCGCCTGTCTGCAGCCCTTGACCAGACTGGTCCGTGGAAGGGACAAAGCATCAGCGTCGATCGTGCCTGGTATATCGACGAGATGAAGCGACGTATCGGCGAGATTGACTGGAAGCGTGCAACGGATGATGTCACACCCTTCATCCCGCCACAGGAACAAGGTCTCCTCTTACAATGGAGTGCCGACTTTTTCCTGTCCGCGCTGACACGATTACCTTGATTCTATTAATAATTGAAAAAGTCACGCCAAAAAACTGAAAAAAATTGATTTTCTCCAATAGTGACGCTACACTAATCCCATATCGCGCTGTGTGCGAATACTCAAACTCAAGGAGTCAAGATGTCAATTTTCAAGAAAGTTCTATCACTTACTTTCGCCGTTTTACTCGTGGCGGGATGTGGCGGAGGATCGGGCGATTCTTCCGACGACAGCGAATCTTCTGTTACTACTGTTTCAGGATCTTTTGTGATCCCGAATGCGGCGGTAGCACCCAGTGTCGCCTCCTCTCGCGCAATAGAGGATCTTTCCGGCACTGTTATTGTAACCATCGGAAACAGTCAGGTCGTTATACCCGCATCGAATATCACCTATGACGCAGAAAACAACTATCTCGTACGTTTTTCCAAAAACGTCAACATTGAAGGCATTACCGTTATTACCTGCACTTCGGCGCTTGTCGCCGGCACTACACCGATCGAGTTTTCGGGATACAACATGACGACGATTTCCGCTGGTGAGGACAATGACATTAACGGAAACAATTCTTCCGCAGCGCTTACCGAAGTTGATTTGTCGGGATTCACCGCAACAGCGAGTCCCTCTTTTGATTCCTTCGAAGTCACGGAAGCGCTGGAAGGAGCCCTGATTACGACATTCGACGCAACCATATCGCAGCTGGAAAGCGATCTCGTGTACCTCCGTGTCAACAACGCGTACCAACCGCTCAGTGTCTACGTAGGCAATACCGGCGTTGCAACGATAATCAACAGCAGCATCAGCCTCGTCCCCGGAGAAAACAAAGTGCAGCTTTTCGCGGTTAACTCACAAGGATTTACCGCATCACCAACCAGGACCGTATACTGTACCGCAGAGAACATCGAAGGCAGCGAAAACTTCCTCTTTACGCTTACCTGGGACAATCTGAGCGACATCGATCTGCACACGTTCTATTATGCGACTACTCCTTCGGAGGGAACAGCCACTCCCGACTGGCACAATTATTTTGGCAGCAGAAACCATCCGAACGATGACGCCATTATCAATAATCTTGATATCGATAACGTCCATGGATACGGACCGGAGCACTTCACGCTGCTTGGCGCCCCCGACGGATACTACATTGTGGCGGTTAATGCCTATCGCATCAATTACGACATCGATACGGTCAACGCGTTCGTAACCGTACAGGCGACTGCGTCGAACAAATCGTATGGGCCGTTCGGGTTCAGCGAAGGAGACGGGATGGATGAGATGGGATCGATGAATGAATCGGATTCATGGTACCGCGTTGCGGATATCGAGGTAACAGACGGCGTCGCGACAATACGTAGACCGGATATGGATATTATTCCCTGTTCCGGGACCTATTATTATTCGATGCGGTCGGCGGCGGATCTCAAGAAATAGTCATTTCGGATCATTCTGCCCGTAACACGAAAAGCGATCGTTGCGCCGAAACCAGTCCTTCCCGTGCGGAAGAGGTAAGCGCCGCGATCGCTTTTTTTATGTCAGAAATCCCGTACCGACACCGTATTCATACATGGTTTTCGGGTTTCTCTTGTCGGGGTATTCGATCCCGTTTCACCATTCCGTTATGACTCGTACGTACGCCAACCTACTCTTTCTGCGTGCTTCTGTGACATGTCCGATGGGTTTGAGTGTTGTATTATCAGCGAACAAGAAACTCCCAAACTTGACATCTCTCAGTAGTGGCTTTATGGTGGTATCTGCTTCCGCCATTCCAAATAAAAGTATTTCGTGAGGCTGAACATGCAGGATAACCGCTCAAGTGAGAAAAGACCCATTTCAATTGCCGAAAACCAGACACCCGCAATCCCTGTTCTCAAAGCATTCATCTACCTCGTCATGGTTTATCTGGGAGTACTCGCCCTTCTTCCGGTCTATCTGGTGTTTATCAACATCACACGATCAACGCCGGAAATAAACTCGGGGCTTACCCTCCTCCCGTCCGTTCACCTTTTAGATAACTGGCGCATCCTTAACTCCACCGGCTTTTCCCTGTCACGAGGTTTTTTCAACAGCTTTCTTATCGCATCATTAACGTCCCTGTGCGCAACCTATTCATCGGCCATGGCGGCGTACGGGATCCATGTGTATCAGTTCCGGTTCAAGCGGGCGCTTTGGGGCATGATCATGTTCGTCATGCTGTTTCCCCTGTCCCTGTCCTATATCGGATTTTTCCGGATTGTGTTTTCATTGCGGCTCCTCGACTCGTATATTCCCCTGATCGTTCCCGCAATCGCCTCTCCGGTGGTAGTGTTCTTCCTGCGGCAATATCTCGTCTCGTTGCCAGTCCGTGAGCTTGCCGAGGTGTCACGGATAGACGGAGCCGGGGAGTTCTGGACGTTCAATGCCATCATTCTTCCGGTAATGGGGCCCGCGCTCGCGACACAGGCATTTTTCATTTTCGTCGCGTCATGGAACAATTTCGTACTGCCGTACATACTTCTGAGCGACCGGAAGCTTTTTACCCTGCCCATGATGGCCGTACTCCTGCAGGCTGATATTCATAATGTGGAATTCGGCGGAATCTACCTCGGGATCGCCCTGTCGTTCATTCCCGCCATCTGCGTCTACATTGTTGCGTCGCGATTCATCATTTCCGGAATTACGGCGGGAAGTTTCAAGGAATAACCGTGTTATTTCCGAAATGACGACAGCGTTATCCCGTGTTTCTTCAGCAATTCACTCCACTCCGGTGAGAGAAAGAGGGCGTAATCATCGGCACGAATTTGAAAGTCTCCAAAGGAGTCCTGAACCGATCGGGTCGGCGGCGAAGGGTGGGAAAAGCAATAATGCGTTCCCGCACCAAGTCTGGCCAACATGCGGTCATAGGCGTTGTAACGGTTATCCACATTTTCTTCTTCTTTGAGATCATACACACCAATCAGGGAATCGGTAGAACCGGGCACTTGTTTTCTCGTTTTGTTGAACATGAAGTTTTTAGGCAATGCAAGGGGAACCGTGTATTTTCGGCCAAGTTCACGGTAGACACTCCACAATTTCGGAATCAGAAAACAGAACCCCCGATGTGAGTCCAGGTGACTTATACGCACACCCCGCTTTTGAATGGCTTCAATTTGCGCGGAAAATTCGTTGAACACTTCGTCCGGCTTCAACCGTTTCCGTATTTCACGACCATCCTGCAGCAGGAAGCCATTGTCATCAACAAGCCCCGGAATTTTCGCCGGATCAAGAACAGGCCGATCCCCGTCAAGGATCAAATGGACCCCAATCGGTATCCCGAGTTTTTTTCAGATCCTCAAGAGTATCATCCAGGATAGTCGATGTAGCAAAGACGCTGCAGGTGGAAATGCACTCATGGTTCCAAAGCGCTTCAACACCGGTAACGATATCACGGTGTAATCCAAGATCATCAACATTGAGAATCAGTTGCTTTTCCATTTCTGCTTTCGCCACTGATCCGCTCACTCACCGGTGCTTGATATACGGACACTCACCGGTGCGCTTTTTGA
The DNA here is from genome assembly GCA_002070025.1 of Spirochaetes bacterium ADurb.Bin215. Classification (GTDB taxonomy): domain Bacteria; phylum Spirochaetota; class Spirochaetia; order Treponematales; family Treponemataceae; genus Teretinema. The sequence continues at coordinate 4,276 of MWCL01000055.1, read as the reverse complement.
TTTCTCCGGCGAGAATATTGACCGTCCGCTTTGTATCGTCTTTCGGCATGCCCGGATAATGGTTGCTGTGAATCAGGTACTGTTCCTTCGGACTGATATATATGGTTGCCAGAAAATTTGACATTTCTTCAACCGTTCCAATTGCATCGTACGGCACCTCTTTCCGGACCGTGCCGCGGACAAGCGTCAGATGCTCCCGGTATAATTCGATTATGGGAAAAGCCCGTTTGAACCGTACCGCATACGATACGCCAAAAGCAAACGCTACCGCCTCCAGGGCAAAGTACAGATATTGTTTGTTATACACTTCGTAAATCCCGAGAGGAATCAGGAATGCAAGTAATGCCAGCAGCACGAAATAGATGCGCCGCGGCTTTTTTTCCATTGTTTGAATACTGACCATGCGTTACTCCGTAGGGTTACAGTGTAGCATGTATTGGCATTTGAGTACATTCAGTGTCGAAATACTACGAAACTATTGCTCTTAGATATACTTCACGATTTTAATGCCTGAAAGTTGGTTGTCAAGTACTCCAGGATGCTATTGTATTACTATAATTGGAAATGGAATACAATCCGGTAATTAAACGGGATTACCGGCCGGGAGGAGGGATACGTGACTAACATCCAGTGGTACCTTGCGCATAATATCCGTGAATTTCGGACAAAAAAAAGTCTCACCCAGGAAAAACTCGCGGAACTTGCGGGAACGTCGGGCAATTATATCGCCCAGATCGAACGGGGAGAAAAGTATCCTTCAGCAAAAATGGTCGAACGCATCGCGGAATCGCTGGAAACGGATTCTTCCTGCCTCTTCTGCAAACCTCCAGCCGAGTTTACCAATCCCTGGAATTAACTGTTCCGTGAAAACAGGCTGACCAGATAGAGTACAACCAGATCAAGATAGCCTTTTGTAGAATGTCCGAACAGGGAATTATCCCGGGAACTGGCGAAACAGACAATACCAGGTGTCTTTGACGACGGGACATGAATATCCGCAAAGAACAGGTGCTGAACTCCCAACCTGTCCAGAGTCTGTAAATCCTGACAATGCCGGTCAAGGAACATGCCCCGTGAAATGAAAAAACTGCCACTACCGTGCATCAATTTGTCCATTACACAGGGGAAAAGACGGGGATACCGTTGCAGTTCGTCAAGTTCCGACTCTCTCCCCGGAAAGAAACTGTTTACAATATAATGATTACCATTCGAGTCCGAAAGCCAGAGTGCGCCGAAATCAAGATCGAGACTCCGGCACACCCGTTCGAGGATGATGCCGGTTTCAATATCGGGACGGATGGACCGATCCTGAAAAATCCGCAGGTGCAGATCGTTCAAGACGGAGTAGGAGTTACGCATCATCTCCATAACGCGGAATTCGTCCCGATACTCCCCCGATTCGGAGAAAAAGATAAGGAACAGGTTTCGGCCCGGACTTGAAGCAAGCGCTTTGTATCGTCGTCCGTCCTTGTCGTACATGTCAAAATGGGTATGAATATCGTTTTGAACTACCGGGGTAAACAGATCAAGCCAATGACGCAATTCGTCGGAAGACATGCGCTCGGAGGCGGGACGGGAGAGTATCTGGTTTCTCCGGAGTTTCATTTTCTCTTCGAACGCGCTATTAACGTCCAGTGTTACATAGTCGTCCGGTTCACCCTTGCTGTTATACACCAGGGCATGCAGGGCGGCGCCGCAGGGCAAGGCATGGAAAAATGCTGAAAAATCATGCCCCCAATGCATGTGCATCGTTTTACCATCGAACATCTGTTTGACTTCCATGTACAGTAACTATAGTGCTTTTTGGAGAAAAACACACTTTTTTCTCTTTTTTCTCCATTTTCTTTTCGTTGACATTTTCCGGAAAACTGTCTTATGCTTGCGGTATAAGGAGAGTTCACCATGTTTGGTTTTGTCTTTATAGCCGCACTGGCGGCCCTTGCGTTTGCCGGAATCAATTTTTACGGCGTAAAACGCATGAATCAGGGAACTGACCGGATGATAGAGATATCCGGCGCCATCCGCGAAGGTGCGGATGCTTTTATCCGGCATGAATACGGTCTTATCGCAAAAATTGCCGTGCTTATTGCCCTGGCGCTCGGAATTGTCGTCTCCTGGTACACCGGAGTGGCCTTCATACTTGGCGCGGTCATGAGCGGTTCCGCCGGCTGGATCGGCATGAAAATCGCAACAATCTCCAACGTACGAGTTTCTAACAAGGCACGGGAGACCGGCAGTATCGGCGAAACCCTCAAGGTTGCCTTCAGGGGCGGCTCCGTCATGGGTCTTTCCGTTGGAGGATTCTCCCTGTTCGGCCTGGCACTGATTTACCTGGTTTTCGGCCGCTTCTTCGGGCAACTCGGCCAGGAACAGCTCCTTATCAAGGCAAACTGGCTCGGCATTACCTTTATTCCCTTTACCATGACCGTTTCCGGCTACGCGCTCGGCTGTTCGGTAATCGCCATGTTTGACCGGGTTGGCGGAGGAATCTTTACGAAGGCTGCCGACATGGGCGCCGATCTCGTGGGAAAAACCGAAGCGCACATCCCGGAGGATGATCCCCGGAACCCCGCGACCATCGCGGACAACGTAGGCGACAATGTCGGCGACGTTGCCGGTCTTGGCGCCGATCTCCTCGAAAGCTACGTCGGCGCGCTCATTTCCAGCGTGGTGCTCGCATCATACATGTTCTATACCAATCTCACCGCGGCATCCGGCTCCATCAGCTACGATCTCGTATCGCACCTGCTGGTCTACCCGCTCATTTTTGCCGGAATCGGCACCATTTCCTGTATGGCGGGAATCGCGTTCCTCCTTGTAAAGAAAATTAGCGATCATCCGCACCATGAACTGAATCTTTCTACCTGGATTTCCGCCCTGCTCACCTTAATCGGCACGGGGATTTTCACCTGGTTCTATTTTTCCGGTCAGGACATAGCCGCTCTCGGCTTCCGCCTCGGAGCTCTGTCCCCCTGGTTTGCCGCTGTTGCCGGTATCGTAACCGGAATCCTCATCGGACAACTTGCCGAACATTCCACCAGTTTCGACTTCCTTCCGACAAAGCAAATTTCCGAGGCAAGCCGTGAGGGAACCGCGCTCAACATAACCCAGGGTCTCGCGGTCGGCATGAAATCGGTATTTTTCCCGGTATTCGTTCTTGCCGGCGCCGCTATTTGCGCGAACGCCATCGCCGGGCTCTACGGTGTGGCCATGGCGGCGATCGGTATGCTCTCGTTCGTCATCTCGACCGTTTCGGTCGATACCTACGGCCCCATCGCGGACAACGCGGGCGGCATCAGCGAAATGTCCAAACTTGATCCCTCGGTACGCATCATCACCGATCAGCTCGACGCGGTCGGCAACACAACCGCCGCTATCGGCAAGGGGTTCGCCATCGGCTCGGCCGGTCTCGCCGCGCTCTCCCTCTTTGCCTCCTTCCTCTACGCGCAGGCGATGCCCACTGATACCGACGGGTATACCCTGAATCTTAACTTCATCAACACGATGACCCTCGCGGGAGGTCTCGTCGGTGCGGCCCTGCCCTTCCTCTTCTCCGGAATCCTCATCGAAGCGGTCGCGAAAGCCGCGCGCAAGATGGTCCAGGAGGTACGCCGCCAGTTCCGGGAAATCCCCGGCATCCTTACCGGCGAAGCAAAGCCCGATTACACCACGTGTATCACCATCAGCTCCGCCGGTGCCCTCGCGGAAATGAAGCTCCCGGCGCTTATCTCCGTACTCACCCCGCTTGCCGGCGGATTCATCCTCGGCGCAGACTTCGTTGGCGGCATGCTTATCGGAACCACCCTTTCCGCCATCATGCTCGCGCTATTTACCGCGAACTCCGGCGGCGCCTGGGACAACGCGAAGAAGTACATTGAACAGGGCCATCATGGCGGCAAGGGCTCGGACGCGCACTCCGCCTCGGTTGTTGGGGACACTGTTGGTGACCCGCTCAAAGACACCGTCGGTCCTTCACTCGACATTCTCATCAAGATCATGGCGGTTATTTCGCTCATTACCGTCTCGGTTTTCCAGGACTACAATCTCGTAACCTGGATCAGTTCCCTTGTTAAGTAACCAGAAGGCTAAAGGAGACACCAATGTCCGAAATGCATTATTATCTCACTCTCTTTCCCACCGAATCCCTGATCGCGTCCATGCTTGATCCGGACAAATTCGGCGCGTACATGACCACAAGCTCAAAACGTGGTTCCCATGAGCGGCTTGTCTTTATTGAACTTGACGGCGGTTTCTCCGGAGACTTTGACTGGAATTA
>MWCL01000054.1 GCA_002070025.1 Spirochaetes bacterium ADurb.Bin215 | reverse complement strand
TACCGTTTCGTCGTACACGGCCAGCGCTTCGGCGGACGGTTTTTTGGTAAGCAGGCTCACCACCACAACCACGATAAAGCTGACGATAAAGCCGGGCATCAGTTCATAAAAGTACTCCCCGGGGATCGAGATGAAGTTCTTCACGATAAATATGGTTGCCGCACCGGTTACGATGCCGCTCAGGGCGCCCCACCAGGTTGTACGCTTCCAGCAGAGAGACAGAATCATGAGCGGACCAAAGGCCGCGCCGAAACCGCCCCATGCGTATCCTACCATGGAAAGGATGTTTCCCTTGTCTGTCGCGGCAATGAGAACGGCAAGCAGGGCAAACCCTACAACGCCGGCCCGGCTAATGATCATTTTCTTTTTTGAGTCCAGATCCTTGATGCCGGGAACATCCTCGGTAAGCGAAGATGTGAGTACCAGTAGCTGGGAGTCCGCGGTGGACATGACCGCCGCAAGAACGGCCGCGAGGACAAAACCTGCAAACGCGGGATGGAAAAGCGCAGTAGTGAGCGCGAGGAATACCCGTTCCGGGTTTCCGCCCTCTCCGCCGACACCGGGAAGCCCGTGTACCGCGTCATACCCAATCCCGACAAGACCGATTGAGATCGCCATGACGAGACAGATGATCATCCAGACGATACCGATGCGTCGTGCTTTGGGTACCGAATCAGTGTCTTTTATTCCGATAAACCGCGCAAGAATATGCGGCTGTCCAAAATAGCCGAAGCCCCAGGCCAGAAGTGAAGCCGCCGTTATCCAGCCGGTGGATATCGAGAAGGCATTGGGCCGGATTGCAGAGATGTCAACACCGGTTCCGGATATCGCGACATAGCCGAGCACGGCACAGAATACCAGTGCTGTGAGCATGAGCAGTCCCTGCAAAAGATCGGTGAGACACACGGCGAGATATCCTCCCAGGAACGTATAGGATATAACAACCGCTGCGGTAACCAGCAGGGAGAGCTTTTCTGTCGCGCCAAACGTGTGTGCAAAAAGAAGCGTGCCGCCCTTGAAGCCGGAGGCGACATAGAGCGTAAAGAAAAAGAGAATGACCAGATTGGCGATTAACCGCAGTATCCCCTTCGGATCGTCAAACCGTTTCGAAATGAACGACGGCAGTGTTATCGCGGAATACTTCGCGCTCATGAGACGCAGCCGCTTTGCCACGATGAGCCAGTTGAAATACGCGCCGATCGTAAGACCGAGAGATATCCAGATACCCTCAACGAGACCGCTCGCGAACACCGCACCGGGAAGACCGAGAAGAAGCCAGCTGGACATATCCGACGCACCGGCACTGACCGCTGTCGTGAGAGGTCCAAGAGTTCTCCCGCCGATAATGAATCCTTCATTGCCGAGTGTTTGTTTCTTCATTGAATACAAACCGATCAGAAGAAGAACGACAAGATAAACAAGAAATTCTGTTATGTAAATCATTTGATGATAGTACGTGCAGCACCGGCAGCTGTCAAGGAAAAGATTAATCTCGACAAGCGGGTCCCGCACCGTTACAATACAATAATTCCCGGGTAAATCCATGTACCCGTACAATCAGGAGCACAGCACATGAATTTCTTGAAAAAGATTGATCAGGATTTGGGCCGTTTTTGGCCGTTCTGGATCGCAATTCTTGTCATATCTATCGGCATGACGTTTTTCAACATTTCCGCGGACGCTTTGTGGTACGACGAAAGCTACTCTGTCGCTACGGTAACCCATTCAATGGGCGACATACTCAAGCTCGTCTCCACGGACAGCCATCCCCCGCTCTACTACATCCTGTTACGGGTATTGGTCGTACTGTTCGGTAATTCACTTTCAGTGATACGTGGTCTTTCGGCTCTTGCATCAATCGGAACCGTGGTGCTCGCCTATGTATTCCTGAGGAAACGCTGGGGCAGCCCGGGCGCACTCGCCTTTGCCGTCCTCTTCATAATCACGCCGATGGCAATCGGCGCCGCACAGGAAGCGCGCATGTACTCACTCGCGTCATTCTTTGTTACCGGCATGGTCCTGGCGGGATACGCAGCGGCAACCGATAACCGTCTGCGGGACTGGGTTGCCCTCGGCGTGTTTGCCTTCGCCGCGACCTGGACACACTATTTTGCCCTTATGGCCGCCGGACTCTACTGGTGCTTACTCTTCATAAAAATTCTCATAACACCCGCCAAACAGGGAGAAAAGAAACTCGCGCGCGGTACGCCCCTCTTCCGGTGCCTCGTGGTCGGCGGCGCGGTAATCGTCCTCTTCCTGCCCTGGGTCTTCGCACTTGCAAACCAGGCATCCCGTGTCGCGAAAAACTTCTGGATTCAGCCGCTCAATCTTTGGTCAGTTTTTGCCATCCTTACGTTCCCCTTCGGACAGCGCTTTGGCGGACCGCACGGCATGACCTCATTTTATCTCTTCATCGCGGTACACCTCATTGTCATAGTCGGTATTGTCCGGGCGCTGCTCAGGAAAGACCGGGAAGTGTTTCTTCCCCTTTCAGCCTTTCTCGTATACTGGCTAACCTTCGCGGGCGGGGTTTTCCTTTCATGGGCGATTCGCCCGATTTTTGTTGAACGCTACCTCATAACCTGCATGGGTTCGCTCATTCTGGCCTTCGCGTTCTTCGCGCACTCATTTGGAAAAAACCGTGTTCTCATCGCATTGTGCGCCGTGTATCTCTTCTTCACCTTTCCGATTCTCAAGAGCACCTACACCATGCAGGTGAATGGCGCGGGGGATATTGTTGCGAAAGAATACGCCGACCGCGTGAAACCGGACGACATCTTTGTCCACGGCAGCGAACATACCTTCGGAATCCTTCGGTATTACTTCCCGGACAATTTTCACTACCTGTACATCCCGGCGGACTTCATCCCGATGGGGAACCATCAGGTATTCCAGCCGAATGTGGAAATTGGATCCGATCTAGCCAAATATACCAAAGAACCGGTTACTATCTGGGCAGTCAGCCGTACCGGTGAATACTACCCGACTCCCTGGGCTGAACTTACCGAGGCTCCGTTCCGTGAACCGGCCGGACCGATGTTGAACATACGAAAAGAACCGGGCTGGCTCACCATATTGCTGCAGGAAGTACGATACAATCCGGATAAAACGGAAAAAGGATCAGGCCGGGAATCGGGGTACCTCACGGTCAAGGTTACCGATATAGACGAATCACTTGGCGGTCAGCTTGTCTACGCACTCTACGCGAGTGATCCCATCCGCCCGGGGAATTTCATCAACTCGGGAGCGCTCACTGTTACAAAGGGTTCACAGAATATTATCCTGGAAAACATACCATACGGTGAATACGCGATTGTCGCTTTTCATGATCTCAACGGGAACTATCAGCCCGACTTCAAGAACAACAAAGCCGTGGAAGGTCTTGCCATGGGAGTAAACCCGGCAGAACTCAAGGGCGAATGGTCATTTGATCAGCTGAAGTTCAGTTTTTCAGAGAATGTTGAACCCGACAATATCAGGATGTATTATCCGGAATAAACCTTTTTAGCTAACCGGTCAGGTCACTGACCGGTTAGCTCTCTATCCGCGGTTTTTCTGTTTCTTTTGCGCGTACATTACTTTATCGGCTCTATTGAAATGCTCTTCAAAATCGTAATCATCCGCTTCGAATACCGAATAACCGACAGAAAGGCTACAAGGGAATTCTTTATGAAGCGCGGCCAATTCGGACTCAAGCGATTGCTGTACACGTACAATCCCTGTTTCGTCGAGACCCGGAATAAAAAAGGCGAACTCATCACCGCCGATCCGGTACAGATAATCGGTAGAGCGCGTTACTTTTTTCATGATCGTAACGCATACGCGTATGTACTCATCTCCCGCCGAATGCCCCCACTTGTCATTAACCGCTTTGAGATTGTCAATATCGGCAATAAACAGCACCAGAGGACGCGGGGAATCTTCGAGTATTCTCTGCCGCTGTTGTTCAAAGCAATTACGATTCTTGCACTGACAAAGCTCGTCAGTATAGGCGCGCTTTTCAAGATCCTTGACGAAGGATCCCATCCTTGAAATATCATACAGGATCAATGCATACCCGATACGCACATTTCGCCGGTTGACTATGTCCCGCCACCCTACATAAAGTGTTTGTGCGTTTTGGGTATTTTGAGCAAAGAATGACCGGTCGTCCCCGGAAGCGGAATCCGGTGTACCTCCCGACAAAAATGATCCGTCGAAAATTCGTCCAAAATGGTTGTACTTCTCTAAAGAAGCATTGAACTGTTCAAAACAGCGGCGCGCGTCATCATTATAATGGAGCAATTCTCCACCGTCGTTGAATATTAGAACGGGCATGCCGACTGTGTCATAAAATCGATGAATACCGAAATACACCACAGAATCATCCTCGTCCAGAAACGTCGCCCAGTAAAAAATACTGACGCAGAACAGGTGGCCAATGAACGCATAGGGTTGAATCGCGCTTTTCAGGCTGGTAAAGTTTGTCAAAAACAGGAAAATGGAAAAAGTCATGGCGGAAACGACAAACAAGAGCTTCGCCGCCCGGTTCTTTTTTATCGCCCTGAAATACAGAATGACAAGAAGAGTCAGTGAAAGGGTGAGCAACAGGTAACTGTACACCGCATGAACGATGAACCATGGCCCTTTGATAATTGTGAGTTCCCTGAGGGGAAAGAATTGAAATCCACGGTGACCGGAAAGAAATAAGGGTTGAAATTTTGACGTAATTGATAATAGACAGTTTACAACGGGTACTACTGCGAAAAACGGCAAAAGACGGTCATGCTTGCGTCCGAACGATATTCGCCAGGCAAAGAAAAACAAACCGAATATCGTACTGTTGACACTGACGAAACCCCATTGGGACACGAGGTAGACAGTGTCGGGGTTGTCCAGTCCGTAATACAGGAAAAGAAGAAAATTCCAGGAGGCTAATCCCGCATTGACTATTGAAACATAACTGAAACGGTCAATGTCTCTCCGTCTCCGAACACCTTCAAAAAAGAGTACGCCCGCGTACAAGGAAACGACCAGATGTGCGATGGACTGTATTTGTGTTTCCATCAACAGCCGCCTTCGGCTTCTTGGGATACAAGTCGTCCGTAGTCTGACGTACCCCGCGAATCATCCGCAAGAGCGCAGGTTAACCAGGGAATACATTCAGCGATATCATCTTCGAGTTTCCAGGGCGGATTGACGATAAGCATCCCTGAACCGTACAAGCCCCACTCATTGTCGGAGATGCCCGCGGGACAGAGTTCAGCACAGAGTGTTTCGCCCTTTCCACATTCGGCTACTTTCTTCTTCAGTGTTTCGGTCGCGTTTTTTCTCCGCGAAACCAGGGGATACCACACGGCAACTACTGCTTCGGGCCATCGCCTCATGAGTGCGGATGCAGCTTTTGCAACGTTCTGATAGTCTTCGTCAGTTTCATAACTGGGGTCCATGAGTACAAGGCCACGGCGGTGTACCGGTGGACTCAACGCGACAAGGCCCTGGAATCCGTCGCGGTGGTGTACATGCGCGCGGGGGTCGGAATCGAGGGCTCCTTTCAGCTGGGTGTGTTCTGCCGGGTGTAGTTCCATGAGGATGAGATCGTCTCCGGGGCGAGTGAGCTCCGCGGCTATCGTGGGGGAACCGGGATACCATGCTCCGTCCGTATGGTAGCGTTTGCACAGTGAAAGGTAGGGTACAAGCTGGTTCGGCGCGTCATTCAGCCCGAGCAGTTTGAGAATTCCCGAATCCGCTTCTCCGGTTTTACGTGCCTGATCCCCCTCGAGGTGGTACAATCCGGCTCCTGCGTGTGAATCCATATAGGTAAGCGGGCGGTCTTTTTGTGTTAACCGCGTCAATATCAGAGTAAGAATTGAGTGCTTGAGAACATCCGCGTGATTTCCCGCATGATAACCGTGCTGATAGCTGAGCATACGCAAGTATATCCGGCAGCGAACCGGTCGTAAAGTGCCGGGGAGAGATATTTGATGCGGTGCGAAAAACCATTGACGAAGACATCAAAGCCGTACAAGCTGACAACCACGCCAGAGGCCCGGAAGGACTCCCACCACACATACCATCGAGATTGTAGCTTTTTCTCGAATTTACTGATTGGAAGAATCTATTCTTCACCATCCTCCTGCTCTAGTAATATCGCTGATATCGCATTCTATTGAAAAAGCAGACTACATCAGACCTATAGTATAAAATATCACTCTTCCACTAATTCATACCTTTTAAAAAAGCCCAGCATTACATCTTCAAAATCATTCATAATAAATATCCCTATCGATCCATTTCTAAATTCATTTGAAGAACGAGCAAGATCTATTTTAAAATCTCCCCTATCAGAACGAAACACCCACCCATGCTTTACTTTTTCAAGTTTGCCAGTGGACATTTGTCCTTGATACTCAAAATGAGTGTATCCTTCTTCGTCAATCATTATATAGTCAGTTTTGTCTACACTTTCTTCCCCGTCTATAAAGACCCATGTTCCTGTTAATTCATGCGCGCTTGTAAGACTGACAGCAAGCAATACCAGTACAAGTGCAAATATCAATCGTTTCATATCATTCTCCTCTGTTAGTATACCCAGAAATTTGAAGGATAGCCCGGTAACGGATTCTTTTCCTCATCCAGGTAAGAATATGAATACTCCCATTGATTCCCCGGCATCAAGGTATCAGGATTCAGGAATCCCCTGTCATACTGTCCTTCTGCCGGATTCAGTCTGAAGCCGGTAAAATCGAAATGGGTGTGCAACGCTGTACCCGTACCATTTGATGCAGTAGGGTAATTGGAAATAATGACAGGAGAACTGTCCTTGCCGAAATACTCTCCAATGGACAGCTTTGCAACACTGTCGGGATCCAGATGCATTATACGCATTTTCACATCAGAACCAAAGAGTTCTAAGAATAGTCGATGATCATCTTTTCTAGAAAGTTGCCATATACCACCGGGGGTATTTACAGATTCACCACCACCGCCAAAATCAATACCGGTATGCAATTCGCTGAAGAACTTGGCGCCCGGTTTTGAACTGGATTCCAGTGCAAGCATATGAAGTTCTTCTGCAAATTGAGTTGTCACGGAAGCTCCGGGTGCTAATGAAGACAGGTCAATTCCATTATCAACTGCTGTAATCAGCCACTCCCTGTTAGTATGTATCTTCTCTATCTCAGAATCCGAATATGCTTTTAACAGCATATTATTAACTGCATCAGAATAATCTCCAACACTGTTAATCATACCAATCGTAGAACCATACGTTGATTTCATAAATCGTTTGACTATCTTTCCACTTGCATGTACATCAGAATACAATGAGTCTACCGATTGTAGAGATATTTCTTTCCCCATATTCAGCTTGGTCAGACTTACGCCACTTTGTATATAGAAGTATGAAGAACCACCTTGCGGAATTCTGCGTTGCACTGCTTCATTAGTACCGATCCAGAACCCATTGGTATTTTGTTCAAGCCCTGAAGCTTTCATCATAGCAACAACAGCTTTGCGATTTGTCGGGTTATCCGTTAGTCCAAGTATTTCAAGCAAACTCCCTTCAATACCCTGAGATTTTGTTTCACAAACAAGATTGCCGTCTTTATCATATACATTAGCACGTCCATCGTATTCAAGATTTCCCTTATCATTCAACTTCCAATAATCCCCGCTCGAGTCGTAGCTGGTTGCATACGCCCTGAAAGCTTCGGTGCCGGATTTATGGTTTTCAATGTCTCTTGTGAGATTCGCGTTATTCGTGATTACGTTGACATATAGACCGTCATCGCGGATGCGGAGGGCCATTTCGGTATGACCCGTCACCGCGGCGAATGTTTCGGCTTCCTGATCGGAGCCTGTCAGACCGTCACGATACGCTTCGTGCTGGAGAACGATACCGGCCATAACCCCGGAAGCGACATCGCTCGAAAGACTCCTGAGGAAAACCGTTTTTGTACCGTCCTCATTGACAACAGTCCTCGCTTCGGCATTGCCATCAAGATTTTTGCTCATCGAAAGCTTCGTGTTATCGGAAAGGATGTCGTGATAGATTTCCCGGCTTGCTTCGTCGCCATAGGAATACAGAGTTCGCAACATGACCTGTGCATGAAGATCATGTTCCGAAGCATAGTCGCCGATCCGGCTATTCTCAAACAACGCACTAGCGCCGTTCAGGGAACTGACGAGTTTACCCAGATTCAGATCCGTGCCGTCCATACCAACCGCTCCGTGCAAACCGTCCTCTCCGAAAGATACCTCAAACAGCCCGACAGAAGAATTGTCCGAAAACATGCCCGTGCTTAAGAGTTTTACCGTCGCATTTCCCGTAAGTCCATACATCACCCCGGTTGATGCGAGAGCGCCCATAGTTCCCGTCAAATCACGGACGCCGTCAAAGTATTTTCGGGAGAAACCCGCGAGAGAAGAATTGGAAATCATCGAATCCAGACCGCTTGTTACCCCATACCCCGCCATACCGGCCGCTATGCCCGCCAACGACGATTGACCGAAGGATCCTTCCATAAAGGAGTTCTCATCAAAAAAATCCCCTCCTTCAAGAATACCGCGGACACTGATCGAGTTTATCGCGCTTGTGGCCATGTTTGTCGTCATGATTTCGCCACCCTTCAAAAGGGTAGAACCGATCACGTCGTCTGTCAACTTGAGTTTCTGAAGCAATCCGTCAACAGGCGAGTTCCCTCCTACGCCAGGAACTCCATTAAATACAACGCCTATCTTGCCGCTTACATAACTGCCTGCAGTTTTTTTGGCAAGACTCTCAACCGCCTCAAGAGGATCCATACCGTGACCGATATCGAGCATGGTAAACATTGCGTCATCAATCATGTTGAGAGCGGTATTGAGAATCAAGTGCCCCGCTCCAGGCGCGATGATCCCCGCAGTAACCGTACAGACAATATCCGTCAGACTGCGCAAGGTTGGCGCTTCCATGAAACTTCCCCGGTCATCCCATAAACGACGATTGTATACAGGCATGGTCGACTCTGCCCGTCCGGAACCTTCGATCATCTTGTGCTGGATAAAAAGTCCCATGATGCGCCCAGTTTCACCGGCTCCGGCGAACCGCACATTCTTTGTATACTCTTCCATCTTTCGATCCGGATCGGCGTTATCTTTAAATACCGGCGCAAACCCAACCCACTCATTAAACGACCCGCTCCGAACCTCACGATACCGGACTGTCTGGGACTCCTTGCCGCGGTCCTTGTCCGACATTGCGGTGAGTGCTTCAACATAGACATCATACTCTTTCTTGCCGATAGTTCCGGCATTACTACCCTCGCGGATGTAGGCTATTTGATCATCATCACCAAAAATTGATTTCAAATGCTCGTCAACCATTCCGAGCGCATGATCCAGCAGCGCCCTGATACCTTCGGAACCGATAAGACCAACATCCATTTCTTCGGGAAGAACAAGATTCGCCGTCAAATCGGGCAGGACGGCCTCATGATACCGGTACCCGTCAATAACATGCTTTTCCTTGAGCGTATCGGTAAGGGTCGCCCCGACCGTGGTATTTTTGATAAACTTCCCGCCCGACTCCCTGAAACCTTCACGGATAAACAGGTCCCTGAATCCCTCGCTTGTTGCGCGGTTTGCTTCCTCAACCTGCTGTCGCAAATTCTCTCCTGCCTCTCCAAGCAATTCAAACGCCTGATCGTATTGTATATACGCAAGGCGGGACGCAATTTCCTCATTTTGTTCACAGTGAAATTTGCGGACAGTATCCCGTACTGCCGCGGAGTTATAGGAGCCTCTCCTGAATGTCTGAAACAGCACCGGTTTACACGCCGCAATTCCTGAACGATACTCTGCTGCCGACACAAGCAAGCCTGACAGAAGTTCACGATTAACGAGTGTCGAAAGGAGAGAGTCAATATCGGGTTGTGGCGACACATCGGGCACAATGAAATCCGCAGCATCGGTAACCGCCAGACTGGTGCTAGTGCCAAGATCGCGAAGCATTTTGGTGTTTTCTGCATGAACCGATTGCCCGGCCAGTTCGTTCACCCATTCATCTTCTTTTGCGAGAAATGCCGAGTAACTGGATTTCCAGGCTTCATCTTTGGCCAGGAAACTTTCGCAAAATGTTTGTTGCCACTTGATGCTTTCTTCCTGAATACGGGAAACGGCGTTTCTCCACTCATTGATACCCCGCGAATGTATTGCCTGAATCTGACGGGTAAATAGTTCGAACCGTCCCTCGCTTTCACGCATCTGATTGTTCCATTCCTGCAGGTGTACATCGACAACTGCATTTTGACGCGCCTGCTCCAGCAGGAGATAACGGTCACCAAGACGTGACGTCACCTCCTGAAATACAATCGATCCGATTGTTGCTTCCTCGGTGAGCAGATCGGCAAGGACATCCCGGTAGAAATCACAATCCCGCACGATATGTTCACGGGAGTCGAATACAGGTTTTTCAATCGCTTGTGTAAAAGAATCCTTGTACCGTATTCCCGCGCGATATGCCGCGACGAGCCGGCTGAACACGTCACGAACACCGACGGCAGCAGCGGCTGTATCGGCGGGTTCCCGACAATCCGTGTACCACTGTATGAACTTTTTCAACTGACGAACAACGGTGGTATCAACCGCTTGTTGTTCTGCGTCCCTGAGATACTCCGACGCGGCGGTTAGTACCAACCCGGTTTCGTCTCCCGAAGCGGTTTCCCTCAGAAGGGTTTCCCAGGCAAGTACTGTATTCCGATCCGCAATCGTATCGGGCAGCATTCCGTTCGCTATGAATTCGGTTGCCGCATCCGTGTATCCATTCACCGCTTCACGCTGCTTCAAGGCGATACCCGTATCGGTTCCGGTTGCTTCCAGATAGCGGACAAGCTCGCCGGCTGCCTCGCTACACTGACGGTCCAGCGCTTCGAGAACGCGGGATAGAAGTTTTGAATAATCGTCTCCCTCTTTCGCAGACACACCACCATCCAGCCGCAGGATGGCGAGAAGCCCCTGACGATATTCACCCGGGGACAAGGACATTCCGGCTGTTTTGAAGACATCGGGAAGTACGCTTCCCGAGATCCGGTCATTTGCGGTAATGAGGGCCTGTACCAGCGCTTCAATTCCTGATTCTCCGGACAGCATTGATCCGCGTACTGCTTCGTATGCCGCTTCCTTTTCCGCGCAATTTTCCGCCGCCGTTACAAGCTGCCTTGATGCTTCTACAAGCGAATCAGTGGTTGCAGAATAATCCAATCCGGCACCAATGCTTTTTTCTTTTACAATATCCCGCTTCTCGTGCCATGCGGGTTGATCAAAGGGCATCGCATTTGTTCCACGATGCTGACAAAATTCATATACATCCCACAGAAAATCATTCGCAAATCGGGAATAGACCAGATGAGCACTGGTTCCGCTGCCACTCCCGAGCAAACCCGTGAGTGCCGTGAATTTGAAAAAAGCGTACCCGTTTTGACCGGAGACCCCGGTAAACGCCCCTTCGAGCGCGGCGATATGTTCGGTGACGCTTATTTTCGGCGGCAGAGATAATCCCAAATACCCGAATACCGAGTTCAGTGCACTATCTTCTATTCCTGATCGGGCCGCGCCGCCATACCCGTCAAGCAGATAATCCCGGATCATGTATTCAACATACGCCCGGTATCGCCGCTCAACCATAACGTCGGTTTCAAGATAAGTAGTACCGGAAGGTGCTCCGTTGCCCGTATACTCCAGGGTTTGTGGCGGATTAATGCGATAATACTCATCATACGTCTGGCCTCCTGCCGCCATGAACAGCTCCCAGGAAAGGGCCCGTGACCACTGATCAAGCATTTCCTGGTCGATAGTCGCAAGCCACACAGTCAGGTCTTCTTCAAAATCACTTGTAGTTTCATCGGAGGATCGTACATACCCAATCAGGGCATCGTACCAGGCGGTCATGTTCTCCGTTTCAATACCGGACCATACCGGATTTCCATCCTCCAGGCGCAGGGTTACAAGCATCGAACGGGCAGGTTCATTAAGCGTTTCCAGAATTGCCTCCAGATGCGCGGTTATGTTCGTCCCCTGGTCAGCTGACTCCAAAAGCACGGTATTTTGTATGCTTTTGAGAACCTCGTCATATTCCTGTCTTGCGGTTTCAAGTTCACCAAGGGCCGTCTGTGTTTCACCGTCCAGAAGGACCTGCAGTTGTTTTGCCGCCAACAGATACAGGAACCGTGTTTCGTATGCGGTTCGGTAGTCACGGTAGCGGGGATCATTCCCGTAAATACCCTGCGGAGTTCCTTCCGCATACGATGCTTCGAGTGCTTCACGGACGCATTCTGCTCGCAACTGTCTTTCAGACGCTTCGGCCAAAAGGGTATCCGGGTGTACGGCGCCGCTTGTGAGGGCCAGAATAAACACATCCGGATCCCCTTCGTGAGCGTCCAGGTACGGTGTTGATGCATAATCGTGGATCGCTCGGGCCTTTCGGTATTCCAGTTTCGCGTTTTCAACCGATGTGAAAAGGTTTCGCGACCGTTCATACTGCGAAGCATACGCGCGCTCAAGAGCAGCATAACTTGCTGTAGCGTACTGCGAGGGAGGAGGCACCTCTCCCGAAGGCGACCCGACTCCAAGATATTCGGCCCATTCCTGTTCGAGCCCGGCCAGTTCCTCTTCAAGAATCTGCATTGTCGCTTTCATGGCACCGGTCAATTCGTTTTGGGCCGTATCGCCGCTCTCCTGGAAGGCTCGAACCTGCGAACCATACTCGTAAAGATTTTCCGCAAGCATATGTTGATTCGAAAGACTTTCAAGAAGACGGGCGACTTCCCGCTCAAAGTCTCGTCCGCTTTCCCGGGAATCATGAAGGAAGATTCCTTCTGTAGAACCGTTACCAATATGGATGTTTTTATCAATAAATTCGTCCCGCGCTTCTTTGGTAACCGGCTTCAGGTTCCTGAACACTCCATTCAGGGCCGTGATGAATTGACGTGCCGTAGCCGCATATTCCAGGGCGGTGTTCAAAACCGCCGAACTGCCGTTGATCAGGCTTCCTTCCCGTTCGCCTGCAAGATCATACACAACAGCACTCGGTCCATAGGTACTGTCCCAACCGCCGTCCGGGGATTCTCCTTCTTCCGGATCATAAAGCAGTTTGGCGCTGTTTTCTGCGGAAAGGAACAACCGGAAATTCTTTGCCGTTTCTTCCGTTATGCGGTTGAATAGGAGCATATACCGGTATTGTGCCGAAGTATCGTTGAATGATGCCAGAACGTCCGCATCCGCCGGATTATTCCTGAGTGCTTCGCGGAGGGAATCGACCTCGGCTTTGCTTGCCTGCAGGACTTCATCAGAAAGAGGAACGCCCCCTTCGGTACAAACGACCCGTGAAAGAGCGAAGTCCGCTACGGCTTCGAACCAGCGGCCGACCAGCACTCCCGTATTCCCCGGCATACTTTCCGTCGTAAGCAAATCCTGCAATTCCCGATCAAGCCTGGCGAGGGTAGAAAAAACTGTATCGACAGACATGTCTGAAAGTGTGCCGATCCAGATTGTTTCCGGGTCAGCAAGGCTGATTGTTTGTTCCGAATACTGCCCCAGGGAATTGGCCGCAAGCCAATTACCGAGACCCGCAAGCCATTCTTCCTGATAGAATTCATACAAAGCCGGTGCAGACGCGGCAAAGGAAGAAAAGACAGATGAGACTCCCGAATAGCGCATAAAACGGGAATATGAGGAAAGATTTCCGGCGATCCAGTCCACGCCGCAGCCGTAAAACACGGTACCTCCGGCAAGATACGATGCAACGACGGAATCGTTTTCCGCAAGTTCATGGAGCACCGTTTCAGCGTCGTCCAGGGTTGTTCCGGGAGCGGATGACAAGAGTGCCTGCAATGCATCCAGCGAACCGGCCAGGGCCGTGATCCGCACTTTCAAATTGTCGTCAGTGCAACCGTTTCGCCGGAAAATCGCCACAAGGAGTTCAGCGGCCCGTTGTTTCCCGGCATCGCCTGAAAAGAGTCCGGAAGGGTCAAAGAGCGTACCATTTCCTGATTCAACCCCATGTTCCTCAATATACTGGCCAATCTCAGTTCCGAGTACGTCAAGAATCTCGCCTTCATAGTCAAGTCGTTCCCGAAGAAGCAGACGTTCAGCAGTATCCTCCGCAAGTTTCAGTTCATTCACTGCTGCAGCGGGAGAATCGGGGGAACTTGTTGAGTCACAAAATACGCGAATAGCTGAATAGAGTCCTTCAGAATCCCGCGACAAAAGATTCTGTATCAGCAACTCCCGTTGGGCAAGCGCTCCTTCCGCCCGGGCAAGAAGCTGTACCCCTGCATCCAAAAAAGAGCCACGCAATGTTTCAGAGTCATTGTCTTTGAGCCACTGTTCCCAGGCGCTACACAACACGGCATGCCAGGGATCATCCCGCCAGAGACCGAGTTTGTTTTCAAGATAGGTTCCGGGATCTCCGGCCAGAGCTGCGGGCAGATCATCTTCCGGAACATAGACGCGCAACTGTTCGACAAGCGCCCGAAGTGTCTCAAGGGGAATCTCATTCCAGGTTCCAAGCGGGTTTCCATGCACGAGCAATTCAAGTGATGACGATGTTCTGCTTAACCATGAATCAGATTGCGCGGCGGCAGCCGTTGAACCAAGAGTTTCAGGCGACCAGGTCGGCTCTTCCCCGGGGAGAAGCCCCCGCTCACGGAGAAGATCTTCGTAACAGGTGCGAAAACGTCCTACATAGAACTCAGCGGTATCAAGCTTGGCCATGATGAGGAGCCGGGAGATTTCATTCTTAACCTGTTCAAGTTCAGCTTGTTTTTTCACAATCTTTTCGCGGCACAAGGCAATATCGGCGTTTCGTTCCGAGATAGCTTCGGTAACCGCGGAAAGTTCTGCCACCGCGGCACGATACTCCCCGAGAACACGGTTGTATGCGTCAAGTGCATTGCGGTTGTTCTCGAGCGTTTCAACCGCTCCTTCACGGGAATGAGTTTCATTTACCGCGTACTCCCAAACGGCCTGCGCGACAGCGACTTCTTTTTCCCAATAGGTCTCTACGGAACGCGCCTTTACCAGTTCCATTTGATATCCGTCAAGA
>MWCL01000053.1 GCA_002070025.1 Spirochaetes bacterium ADurb.Bin215 | reverse complement strand
GTGAACAGCCACAACCTGCTCATCCCGGCGGACCGCAAACGCCTTATAAAGGTACTGGAAAAACAGATGGCCGAATACGCGGAAACGCTGCACTTCGAAGAAGCTGCCGTAATCCGCGACCGCATAGAAGAAATAAAACGAATGGGCTAGCGGCTACCGCAACAGGACCAGAAGCTCCCGGTCAAAATCGGGCGGAGAAATTGAACCTGACAGAAAGAGCCGGATGAGATTCTGGATTTCGGCCGGGAATTTTCTCCAGTAGACCGTCGTCCAGTCGCCGACCGCCTCCCTGAGCGCGGCCTCGTCGGCAAGACTCATGCCTCCCGTGCTGTACGCGATAAACTGGTTGATCATTTCATACATGAGATCGGGTTCGATCCCGTTGATGAGCCCCTTGCGGGCAAGGCCCCGGTAGCGGGCGGTTCCCGCGGAAGACGCGTCGGAACCATCCGGTTCCGCGGTCCCGTTGTCGGGAAGCCAGGAATCAACAAGTTCTGCCATCTGCTCGTCCGTCAGCTCGGGTGCTTCCTTGCGGATCAAATCAACGGCATATTCGCGAAACGTTTTCCGGATGGAGAGCATGCTCTGGTCAATGGACTTCTGGACCGCGTCCGACATGGTCCGGGCAGCCCGTCCGGGATCCAGGGAAATAATCCCCGTGGAAGCCTCGAGATCTTTCCGTCGCCGTTCCACGGCCGCTTCCACCGCGTCCATTTCCCGTATTCCGCACCGGTTGAGTATATAATCGATAACCTGCATGAGCTCGGATGTGTTGTTCTTTCCACCCATAGGTACCAGAGTAGCCTCTTTGAAACGATTTCTCAACCTTTTTTTACTGCTATCAAAATTGTTGAAACTTTTTTCCTGTTTTACGATCTTGACCGGGGTCCAATCCGCCAGTATGCTTCAAATTACGATGGAACTTGAAATACTCGGCTCCGGAACCAGCCATGGTGTTCCGGTGGTCGGCTGTACTTGCCCGGTCTGCACCTCGCAGAATCCCAAAGACAACCGTATGCGCACCAGCGCCCTTATCAGGCTGGATGACGGGAAAGCCTGTATCATCGACGTGGGGCCGGAATTCCGCATTCAGGCCCTGCGCGCGGGCATTACGACGCTGGAAGCGGCCTTCATTACTCATTCTCACGCGGATCATCTCCATGGTCTGGACGATTTGAGGATATTTACCCGAAAACATCCCCTGCCGATATGGGCTGAGCGGTCCTGCCTGCGGGATATCAAGTCGCGGTTTTCATACGCGTTCCATAAAACGCCCAAAGGGGGCGGGAAACCTCATTTCCGGCTCTGTCCCGTGTCGGTCAGGGAAAAGCGGATCCCGGTGTGCGATCCTGCAATAATCACCGTCGCGGGAGCGAATTTTCAGCCCGTTCCGGTATTTCACGGTTCTCTCATGATATTCGGGTGGAGAATCGGCGATACCGCGTACATTACCGACTGCAACCGTATTCCGAACTATTCATTCCGTTTGCTGGCCGGAGTTAAAAACCTGGTCATCGGCGGGCTCCGGCTCAGGGAACACTCCACCCATTTCAGTTTTCCGCAGGCGGTGGCGGCCATTGATCGTATCGGGGTCGAAAACGCCTGGTTTACCCATATTTGTCACGATTTTTCCCATGAACAGATTCAATCATGGCTCCGTGAAAACGCTCCGGGCAAAAAAATAGAGCCCGCATATGACGGGCTCCGCATTACCATCCAGGGTACAACCTGAAAAAGATTATACCTTCTTCTGGACATAACCGCTTCTGAGACAGCGGGTGCACATCTTGATGGTCATGGTTGTTCCACCGAGTTCGGTTTTTACCGACACGATGTTCGGTTTCCACTGACGGCGGGTGTGATTATAGGCCTTGCTGACCTTGTTTCCACTGATCGTTCCCTTACCGCAAATTTCACATCTCCGGGACATAATAAACCTACCTTCACTAAAAGGGATAAAGCCCTTGTATTTCACAGAATGAACGTAATAGTACCAAATAAAAAAACCTGTGTAAAGTCCCCTCCAGCTTAAACGGTACCTTCATAGACAATCTTTTCCCGACTGTCGAGCGTTACGGTCAATCCCGGTTCAAGCACCTTCATGGCCCGGGATACCTGGGACACCCAGACCAGGGACGGATTGATCATGGCGAGTATCTCGCTGGAGAGCTCCGTGGGTTGTTCGATTACAAGACCGTTTACCAGGCGGAGAAGCGGTACAAAGCTCATGTCCAGGTTCCGGGTGACGAGTATTTCGCCGCCCCGCTGACGGAGGGCGGCAAGCGCCTCGTCCGCGGTTTCAGCCCGGACAACCCGGCCGGTAGCCCGCCACCGTTTGTCCGGCGTGCCGCCGCCGGCGTTCACACCCCGGCCGATCACGGAACCGACGAACAGGACCCGGATACTGTTTACCATGACCGGCGAGACGATGGGCAATCCGGCGACCATGACCACCTTGTCCGCCAGTTTGAGACGGCCGGAGTCGAGCGCGGCCCGAAGGGAGTTCTGGATCATGGTTTCAGACTCGTCGGCTACGGCGACGAGAGAGGGAAACACGCCCCAGTTGAGCAAGAGCTGACGAAGTACGGTTTCCGACGGTGTAGCCGCGATTATGGGCTGTTCGGGCCGGAAGGTACTCAGAAGCCGGGCGGTGTTTCCGCTCAACGTGGGGGTTACGAGCGCGACGGCTTCTATTTCGGTAGCGGTACGATAGGCCGAGCAGGCCACGGTTTCCGCGACAGTATCACGCTTGGCGTGAGTGTTGTGGTACTGCCACATTTTCTGCCGGTATTCGTCGGAGGATTCCACGGTCAGGGCGATTCGTTCCATGGTACGGACGGCTTCCACGGGATAGGCGCCGTTCGCGGTTTCCCCGGAGAGCATAACCGCGTCGGTTCCGTCAAATATGGCGTTTGCCACATCGGTGAGTTCGGCGCGGGTCGGCCGGGGATTCACGATCATGGAGTCGAGCATCTGGGTCGCGGTAATGACCGGCTTACCGGCGGCGTTGCAGGCGGCAATAATCTTCTTCTGCGCAAGCGGAATACGCTCAGTCGCAAGCTGGACGCCGAGGTCGCCGCGGGCAACCATGATTCCCGCCGAAACCGCGAGGATTTCGTCAATATTGTTGAGTCCTTCCTCGTTTTCAATCTTGGCAATCACCCGGATCGGGCTTTCGTGGGGTTCGATAAAACGGAGAATGGATACTACGTCGGCGGCCGTGCTCACGAAACTCGCCGCAATGTAGTCGAGGCCCTGATTGATCGCGAATTCAATGTCGCGCTTGTCCTGTTCGCCGAGAATCGGAACGTCTGGATGGATGCCGATAACGTTTACGTTTTTCCGGCTGCCGAACGAGCCGCCGTTTTGCGCGACCGCGGTAATTTCACTCCGGCCGTCCGTAGCAAGCACAAGGAAATCCACGAGGCCGTCTGCCACGAGAATGCGGCAGTCGGGTTTTATTTCCTCCGGAAGTTTTTTCCAGCTCAGCGGAATCCGCCCCGGAGATGACTCCGTCGCGGGGACGACAGGACCGTCGTCGTTGGTAAAGATAAAGCGGTCCCCGGCGCGGATCTGCAAGACACCGCCGTCCGGGATGATGCCGGTGCGGATCTCCGGTCCCTTCGTATCAAGGAGCAGCGCGCAGGGAATGCCGGTTATCCGGGACGCTTCGCGAACCCTGCGGATTCCCGCCAGATGGTACTCATGGTCGCTGTGGGAAAAGTTGAACCGGGCCACATTCATGCCGGAACGCAGAAGGTCGCATACGACATCGAGACTCTCGGTTGTGGGACCCATCGAACATACAATCTTCGTTTTCCGTTGTTTCATGGTCGCATCCTGTCCGCTATTCCGGCATGGCCAGAATGGTTTCGATTTTATTCAGCTCCGCGTCCGAAAGCCCGGCGCCCTCGAGCGCGAGGAGGTTTTCGTCGAGCTGGGCGACGGAACTCGCGCCGATGAGGACCGACGTGGTATGCCGGTGCCGGAGCAGCCATTTTATCGCAAGGCGGGAGAGCGTCTCTCCCCGGTCGCCGGCAATGGAGGCAAGGGCATTCAGTTTTGCGAGCAATGCCGGGGTAAGCCGTTCCGGTTTCAAAAAGACGCTCCGGGACGCGCGGGACCCATCGGGGATGGATCCGTCCAGGTAGCGCCCGGTCAACAGCCCCTGCGCGAGCGGGGAATACCAGATGCCGCCGACACCTTCGCGATCCAGTACGTCGAGAAGGCCGTCTTCCACCCAGCGGTTGAGCATGGAATAGTTCCCCTGATGGATGAGACAGGGGGTGCCCAGCTCCCGCAGGATGCGGATGGCGCGAAGAGCGTCGTCGGGTCCGTAGTTGGAGATTCCGGCGTAGAGGGCGCGGCCGGAGCGCACGATGTAGTCGAGCGCGCCCATCGTCTCCTCGAGCGGAGTGTCCGGGTCGGGCCGATGGTGGTAGAAAATGTCGACGTAGTCGAGTTTCATGCGCGCAAGGCTCTGGTCGCAGCTCGCAACGAGATATTTACGGCTACCGAAGTCGCCGTAGGGGCCCGGCCACATGCCGTAGCCTGCCTTGCTCGAGACTATCAGTTCATCCCGGAAGGGACGCAGGTTTTTTATCATCATGGCACCGAAAAAGCTCTCGGCGGATCCCGGAGGCGGGCCGTAATTATTGGCAAGGTCGAAATGGGTAATGCCCCGGTCAAAGGCATGGAGGACGATGGATTCCGCCGCATCCGCGTCGTCGTCCGATCCGAAATTGTGCCAGAGTCCGAGGGAGAGTTCGGGAAGTTTAACGCCGCTTTTGCCCGAGCGGCGGTAGTGCATGGTGTCGTACCGGTCTTCCTTCGCGTTGTACATGGTTACTCCTTGGATGCTCAGTATACTGATTATTCTGCCGGAATCCAACGGTTGCCGCTCTTGCGGAGCAGGTATTCCGTCTCCAACAGGCGTTCCAGGCCCCGGTTCAGTTCGAGCGAGACGCCGCCGATGTCCGAAACTCCGGCGGCCGTGCGGGGAAGACTCGTGGAGAGGTTTTCCATGAGCAGTTTCGCCGCGATAAAGCGTTCAGTCTTGTGGACGGCAAAGAAGAGCGGATCGTCGAGAAGGCCGATAATCTCCCAGGTTATCTGTTCGGCCTGGGCATAGAGGCCGGCGTCCTTGTCCTGATCGGTGATCCGCAGGGGTATGCGGTATGGAAGGGACTCGAGTTGAGGCACGAGGCGGTCAAGATCGAACAGGCCAATTCCGCAGTTGAACAGGATGGTCTTCCCCGCGGCCTCGAAGGCGAGAACGTCCTGGGCCCTGATAGCCGGGCCGATGTCGGCACAGGTCATGCGGCCGTCCGGACCGGCGACAAGTACACCACCCTTGATGTCCATGGGGGTGCGGAACGCCGTTTCGAAAGCCGCGTCCTTTCCCGAAAGGGCAAAGACGGCGAGCATGACCGGGTTCATGGTGTATCCCATATTGTCGATATTGCCGAGCCAGAGATAGCGGATGCCTTTCTTGTGGAGTTCCCGATAGACCGGCGCGAGTATTTCAAAGTTCTGCCCGTGACCGCCGGGAATGGGAAGGCCGGTGTTCTCTTGTCCGTATGCACGGTCAAACACGCGCCGGGGAAGGCCTTCCGACGAATGGGTGATGGCGGCCATCATGGGCTGTACGCCGGTACGGATGTCCACTGGCGCGCAGCCGAGTTTTCCGGCAAGGCCGGTCAACAGCGGGTCTTGCGCATAGTCACGCATGGCGGCCGCAATGGCGCCGTCGGTGTGCACGCTCGTCATCTGGAACGCCGGGAGCAGAAGATCGGGAACCGTGCCGGCGAGCGCGGCGTACCGAGCCTTGTGCGCGAGGAGCATGCGGAATTTGAGGAGCTGGAAGGAATACCCGGGACTTCCGTCTTCATTGATGTACGCGGGCGTGATGCCCTTGGGTTTCCCCCGGCACAAGCCGGCCATGAGGTCGAACTCAGTACGGAACGCGACCAAAAGATCGTCCGAAAGGGCGCTGTTTTTCTTGATGTCCGCATAGCTCGAGGCGGCGCCGCCGTTGAGAAACCCGAACGCGGTGCGGGGATAGAGGTAGGTGCCGATTGTTTCAAGCGCGGTGCGGGAAAAGGTGATGTTTCCGCCGGAGGAGCCGCTCAGGGATTCTGGCGAAACCGGAATTCCCAGCTCGGAAAACCGCGCACGCGCTTCCCGGAGGCTCATGGTCCGGGACGAGAGGGAGGGAATGTCGAGTATGGAAGGGTGTGCTATGTCCGGCACCGTATAGGGGCCGCCGCCGGTTTGTTCGCCGAATTTCCCCGCGTTCAGATCGTCGAGAAACCGGAGTACACGGTCCAGTTCAACACCGTCCTTTTCCAGGCGAGATGCAAGTTCAGGGTTAATTTTCTCCGTTTCCACACTCCCTATACTAATGTATTGCCAAAATTAGTCAACATTGGGCCACCGGTGGAAATCCCGTCTATAGGGAATCCGGAGGATGCCATGGAAATAGTCAGTTTTGCCCACTTTGGGTATGAAGGGGAAATAATCAAGGTTGAGGCCGACTTGCGCCGCGGTATCCCGGCGGTGGATCTCGTCGGGCTTCCCGACGGAGCCGTCCGGGAAGCCCGTGAACGAATGCGCGCCGCGGTGCGGAACTCGGGTTTTGAATTTCCCCGGGAGCGGATTCTCATCAATCTGAGCCCGGCGGACCTCCGGAAAGAGGGCAGTTCTTTTGACCTTTCCATCGCCCTCGCCGTCCTTGGCGCGGCAAACGGCATGCTCATGCAGGAACCGGAACTCCGCGTCATGGTGCTCGGCGAACTGGAACTGTCCGGGACCGTCCGTCCGGTAAAGGGCGTTCTGGCCGCGGTTTCCCGGGGTCTCGAGTGCGGTATCCGCCATTACATAGTCCCGGAGGAAAATCGGGCCGAGGCGGAAATCCGGAGCGAGGCGGTTCCGTCTGGAGTGCACACCCTCAATGACGCCTATTTTGCCCTCGCATCCCTTCTTGCCCATGAAGCGGGCTCATCCGGCGGACGGGGTAACGGTCCCGGAAGCGCTCCGGCCTATATGGTGCGCTGGAGGGAACCGGCCCCCGAGTTCTCGGAAGTACGCGGTCAGCATAAGCTCGTGCGGGCACTCCAGATCGCCGCGGCCGGCGGCCATCACCTGCTGGCCTACGGTCCGCCGGGAAGCGGCAAAACCCTCGCCCTCACCCGGTTCCCCGCCCTCCTCCCCCTCCTTGACAGCGAAACAGCCGTCACCGTAACCCGCATCCACAGCCTCGCCGGCTTCCCGGACTCCGGGGGAAACAACTCCCCGCTCTCCGGCTGGCACCCCGCCGGGGAGTCAAACACCCAGACTGTGTGCTGCGATCCCGGCGCAGCGTTTAACTCCCCCAACGACTGCTGCGACCCCGGCGGGGTGCAAAACACCCAGACCTGCTGCTGTGACCCCGGCGGGGTGTTCAACACCCATTTTGTCAGCTCTCCCCCCGCCCACCCCGGCGGGGTGCAAAACCCGCATACCGTCACTTCCCACCCCGGCGGGATGTTCAACACCCTTTCCGGGTGCTGCGACCCCGGATCGCCCTGGTCCAGCCTCCTGTCCGACCCGCCCTTCCGGGAGCCGCATCCTAACGCGAGTCTGGAAGGCATCGCCGGTGGCGGGCGCCTGCTCCGGCCGGGCGAGATTTCCCTCGCGCACGGCGGAGTCCTCTTTCTCGATGAAGCGGCGCAATTCAGGGCGAGTGTCCTGCAAGCGCTCCGCGCTCCTCTCGAAACCGGCATGGTAACTTTGAGCCGCGCGGGAAGAACAGCCCGTTTTCCGGCGCGTTTCCAGCTACTCATGGCCATGAATCCCTGTCCCTGCGGTAATTACGCGGCGAAAAACCGCATATGTACCTGCTCTCCGGACATGGTGGAAAAATACTGGAAAAAACTCAGTGCGCCGCTTTTGGACCGGATTGATCTTCGGGTCCATGTGGACAATCCCGACTCCACCGAACTGATCGCCCCAGCCCAACACCCCGCCGGGGAGACAACAGAACGCGGGGCGCAAGCAGAACGCGAGGTGCCAGCAGAACGCGGGGCGCCAACAGGCAATACGCCAGTCCAACACCCCGCCGGGGTTACAGCAGAACCCGGGGTTACAGCACCCAATACGACAGCCCAACACCCCGCCGGGGTTACAGCAGAACCCGGGGTGCCAACAGGCAATACGCCAGTCCAACACCCCGCCGGGGTTCCAGCAGAATCCGGGGTGCAAACCACCACACAGCTGAGAATTGCTGTGGCACGGGCACGGGAGGCGCAGTGGCGGCGGAATCGGCGGGGAGAGCGGCGGTATGAGGGGATGGAATGGCTTAACGCGCGGCTTGGGCCTGCGGACATTGAGCGGGTGTGCCGGCTTTCGGAGCGGACGAGCGCGTTTTTATCGCAGGAAATGCGTTCGGGTGCCCTTTCGGGACGCGGCGGGCACGGGATTTTGAAAGTCGCGCGAACAATCGCGGACATGGAGGGTTCTGATGAAATATGCGAAGAGCACCTTACGGAGGCGGTTTCGTTCAGGAAATGGGGCGCGTCGGTACCGGATTTTCTCCTGGATGTCTAGGAACTGGAGGTTCAGGAAAGCGCCGGAAGGAGCTCTTCATGGTAGTACCGGTCCGGGATGTCGCGGCCGTCCACGGTTTTGCCGAGTTTCCGGTCTTTCCGTACGGCGCCATGAAAGTCGCTGCCAGCGGTTACGAACATACCGAGCTCGCGGGCAAGCCGTTCAAGCCGTTCGCACGAGCCCTTCTTCGCGCCAGGATGCCAGGCCTCAAGCCCGCGCACACCCTTGTCCCGGAACGACGCGAGTATTTCCGCAAGTCGTTTCCAGGAAACGTAGAGGGAAAGCGGATGAGCAAGTACCGGAACCCCGCCCGAGGACACGATGGCGTCGATCCCCTCCTCGAGAGAAATACTCTCCCGGGGGACGTAACAGGGCCGGCCGGAGGCGAGGTACTTGTCAAAGGCCTGCTGAACGTTTTTTACCGCGCCGGTCATGGTCAAGAAACGCGCGATATGGGGACGCCCGACCGTACCGCCGTCGGCAACGGCTTCCACTCGGCCGATGTCAATGTCGAACCCCTTTTCGCGCAGGGCTTCCAGTATCAGGAGATTCCGCTTGTGCCGGTTCTCGTTAATGCGTTCGAGAAGCGTCCCGAGGGACGATTCCCTGCGTCCCACCCCGTATCCGAGCAGGTGACAATCTCCGGGATGCCATGAAATGTCGAGTTCGATCCCCGGAACGAGGGTAATTCCAGCGTCTGTGGCGGTGGCGCGGGCTTCATCCAGACCGGAAACCGAATCATGATCGGTTATGGCTAGAACTGATACGCCCTTCTCCGCGGCATAGCGGACGAGCTCCGCCGGTGTAAAACTCCCGTCCGACGCGCGGGTATGGGTATGCAAATCAATCATATATACGCGGTATAGTACCAAAAAAATGGACGAAGAGCCAGTTACTGTGCTATACTCGTCATATAACATTATTGAGGATTCAGCATGCCCAAAGCCGTTCAATATAAAACGAATTCTATCGTCTACTTTGCGGGCGATGTGGACGACAAGGTTTTTCTCCTGCAAAAGGGACGCATGGCCCTCACGTCTACCGATATAGAGACCGGAAAACAGATAACAGAATATATCCGCGAGGGTGAGTTCTTTGGCGTCAAGTCCGCGCTCGGACATTTTCCCCGGGAAGAAAGCGCCATGGTCATCGCCGATTCCATCGTCCTTGCATTTTCCACTGCCGAGTTCGAAGCCTTTGCCCAGACGAATACCCGCATCATCATGAAGATGCTGAAAGTTTTCTCGAACCAACTCCGCCACATCCACCGCCAGATAGAGTCGCGCCTGGACAGCAAGGAAGAAACCAATCCCGACGACGGACTCTTTTCCGTCGCCAAGTGTTTTTACAATTCCCAGCAATACCGGGCGGCCGGTGAAGTCGCCGTACGCTACCTGCAGCTGTATCCTTCCGGCAAGCACGTACAGGAAGTGAAAGACATCGCCAAAAGCGCCCAAACCGCCCAGGCCTCCGGACGATCATTTGGAGATTACTCGGGCGGAGGACAGACAAACGAACCGCGCCGGACGGACGGACCGGTCGGCAACGACCCGAATCTCGCCCTTACCCTGGCCGAAGGGCTTGCCGGACAAGGCAAGTGGGAAGAAGCCTACAAGCAATACCATTCCGTTATCGAGCTCGGTGAAACTCCCGTGGTGGGAAAAGCCTATGTGGGCGCAGGACAATGCCTGTATGAACAGGAAGAGCATGTCCGCTGTGTCCAACTGCTTTCCGGCTACATCAGCCAGTATCCCAAATCGGGACAGATGGCAGACGTCCTCATGTACATGGGGCTGTGCTATCAGAAGATGGACCAGCCGGACAAGGCGAAAGCCTTTTTCAACAAGGCCCTGACGATGGCAGGTCCCCTGCTCGCTCCGAAGGTCCGCGAGCTTCTGGAATCGTGCGGAGGATAAACTGATGAGTGACGTATTTGCCGCGTTTTCGCGTTTTGCCAAGACATTTCCCAAAGGATCGGTCATTTTTTCGGAATTTGAGTCCGGCGACTGTTTTTACCTCATCCAATCCGGACGTGTCCAGCTGATAAAGATCGTCAACGGATTCGAGAAAAACCTCGACATCCTCCAGCCCTCCGAGATCTTCGGCGAGATGGCGATCCTTGAAAACTCGCCCCGTTCCGCCACAGCCATTGCCTACGACGACGTAAAGGCGCTCGAGTTCAACAAGGCGAACTTCGAAGTACTCATGATGGGCAACCCGGCGATCGCCATGAAGCTCCTCAAAACTTTCGTAAAGCGCATTTACGCCCAAAAACGCCGGTTCATGATACTGACGGTCCCGGACAAGATGGCCCGTGTGGGCGATGTCTTCCTCATGCTCGACGAAACCCAGCCGAATATCGACAAGACTACCGACATGCGCACCTTCTCCATCTCCATGGAAGAAATTGCGCGCTGGGCGGGCCTCCCCGTAGAAACGGTGGAAGACGAAATGCACCGCTTCATCGACCAGGGAAAGATGGAAGTCTACGACGACCGCATCGTCGTCAAGAACATCACCGAACTTTCCCGGTACGTAGGCGC
This sequence comes from Spirochaetes bacterium ADurb.Bin215, assembly GCA_002070025.1. Classification (GTDB taxonomy): domain Bacteria; phylum Spirochaetota; class Spirochaetia; order Treponematales; family Treponemataceae; genus Teretinema. The sequence continues at coordinate 5,221 of MWCL01000053.1, read as the reverse complement.
CCGCCGGAGCAAGGAAGCCTAACGCTCACCAAGCCGCGCGAGCATCACCTCCGCGGCCCGTTTCCCGGAAAGAAGCATTCCCCCGAATACCGGACCCATCCGGTACCCCCCGAATACCGCATTCGCGGCCATTCCGCTCACAAAGAGGCCGGGATACGCTTCCCGGGTATTCTCCACCGTCTGCTTTTCGCCCTTCTCCGCGTCCATGGACATCTCGCCCATCATCTTGCCTGTCGGCGTATTGAGTGAAACCCCCATCTTGCGGCAGAGCACCTCCGCCACATGCGCCGGATGCCCGGTCGCGTCGAGCACACAGCGGGAGTGCACGGTGAGCGGATCAACCGGAATCCCTGCCTTCATGACCGTCCCCCAGTTGAGAACGAGCCCTGAAACCCGCTCGTCGTGGAGCACCACGTCTTCCACCCCGACGAGATTAAACACGGTAACGCCCGCCTCCACCGCCCGGAGCGCCAGAGCCGAAACAGCCCGAACGGAGTCGAGCGTGTAGTATCCTTGCACATACCGTACCGCGGGGAGGTCAAACTCATCGAGCACGGCCTTTCCCTCTTCCTGCACGACGATCTCGTTAAACCCCATACCGCCGCCCCACATCCCGCCGCCTACGGCCAGCGCCCGCTCAAAAATGACGACCTTCCGCCCGGCCTTCGCGAGAAAATACCCCGCAACAAACCCCGACGGTCCCGCCCCCACAATGGCGACATCAACCGAGAGGTTATCCGTGAGTTTCTTCATGTACGTTTCAATGATTGCCCGTGAAATGACTGTTTCGTCCAGCATACTGCGTCTCCTGCAAATTTGATTTGTACAGGAGTACGTGCTGAAAAAATACAATTTGAAAAGATTCAGACATAACCATGACTTCCTTCGCCGGCATTATCCGGATCAGGTTCAAAGGGTATAATCTCAGACCAACGGCCACCCCTGCACGTCCCCCTCCTGGCGAGGTTGTCTATTCTGTGATGATTCGAGCAGCAACACCCCGCCCCACCCCACCCCCACCCCCGCTATAATTCCCCCACGCGCCAAGATAGCTCAGTCGGCAGAGCAGCACCCTCGTAACGTGCAGGTCAAGGGTTCGATTCCCTTTCTTGGCTTTTAGAAAACGCCCGGTCTTTCAAGGCCGGGCGTTTTCTATATCCGAAGGTAAGAAAGGGAATCGATCGTCAGGTGCCGCCGACCAACGGGAGGGAAAGCCGGCAGGATGCCGGCGAAAGGCACCTGGCGCGGCTCGCAGGGAGGACACACGATGTGTCCGACCGGAGAGGATTCCCTTTCTTGGCTATCATTAAGTTCTTACGTTGTAAGGATTTATTACTACCCACACAATGGGCGTAATGTTGAAATCTAGTCTGTGTGCAATGAATGTGCAATAAGCACGTTCCAGACCAGCACTCACCAAACGTGCAGGTTAAGCTTTTTTTAAGTCGTTACATAAAAAAGAAATAGAGTTCGAACTACTTAATTTATCCAAAATTTGTGCAATGAAGATCTGCAATTGATCCTCAAGTCTGCGTGTTGTTCATGGTGTCTACCACATAAACAAAACGGTTTTTCCACCTTAACAAAAGCGTCTTTTATGTATTGATTTCTGGGCTCAGTTTACCTGGTCCTCATCTTTTCCCAGTACCGAAAGCTTGACCTTGTCGCACCCGCCTTTCTTCTTATCTTCCGGGTGAGGCTCCAGCCCAATTATGGTTAGATCATTCTTCGCTGGTCCATATATCCAGTAGATTCGACCAGCCCCGCTCGTTTTGTTCTCAAGGTATGATTGCCAGACTTTAACCCCATATCGTCTCGTCAAGGCCTCAATTTCATGGCTATGCAGTCCTGGGTGCTTCGGATCATTGGCCAAGAGAGCCATGGCCTTTCCCATCTTTTTATAGAGGGTTTCTTCGTCCTTGCCAAGCGAGCCTTTCTTGGCTTTACCGGAAAGATCCGCCCACAAGGTGTCCATCTCGGGCACTCCGAGTCGTATCGAAAACATATCAAAACAGGCCTATTCGTCCGCGAAAGCGGAAAGATCGACAGGCTTCGAGGCTTTACCTTTCTTGATATTCTCCATGGCGGAATCCATCATGCCAAGGGTATTCCGCGAAACCTCGAACGGCGCAACCAGTTCCCTGGGCTCAAGGACTATGCGTCCGTTCGGATACTCCTGAACATGGTAATTCGCATATTTTGCCCCGCGAAGGGTTACCCGTTTCTTCATGTCCATTCGGGCATCATATTCTTTCACTGCTGTGGGCATAGCGTACCTCCTGCGGTGGGATATCCCACATATTGAATATATGTCAATTTGCCCGATTTGTCTACTTTCGCAGCTTGCATTTTGATAAAACCGGATGGATGCTCAATTATAGCGTCTTTTATGTCTAAATTTCTGGGCTTGTTAACCACTTCATTCAAAAACTCCTCTTTTGTGTGAACTCTCGTGGTCACCGAAAAACCGTATCCCGTGAAATACTGCATAATAACAAGATATCTGCATCTTAACATTTATCTTGTTAAGATGCAAATACTGTGTTAATATAGTAATCATGGTCATGAAGGACGCACTAGCAACATACGTATTTGAATCCTTAGGTATTACTTCTCATGTTGAGGACTGGAACGGGATCAATACTCTGCCCCGATTTCTCCGGGAATTGTATACCTTTGGTCAAATTGAACTGCAAGATCGTAGATACATCACAGCGTGTCCGGTTCCGGGACATGAATATACCCCCTCGGCTGTCGAGAAACATTTTGACCGTATACGACAGCTTGTGAAGATGGATGTTATCTTCGTAGCGGACTTTCTCCCGCCGTGGAATCGTAAGCGCTTTATCGAAAGGAAAATATCCTTTATAATCCCCGGCAATCACATGTTCTTGCCGTTGCTCGGCCTTGATCTCAGAGAATATGTACGGTTTCCAATACCAAAGAATACTACCCGATTGAGTCCCTCGACTCAGGAAATTGCCCTGTATATAGTCGGAAATGTACATGACAAACCATGGACGGGCGCGGAATTAGCCAGGGAACGTGGAGTTTCTCTCATGACCGTACACCGGGCTTTTGATGAGCTTGAGTCCACTGATGCCTTCACGATACGTATGAACGGGAAACGTCGAGTACTCACGATCAGCCATACACGGCGTGATGCCTGGGAAGCCTTGAAATCGCATTGTACAACTCCTCTACATCGTACTCTAATTATCCCTCACGATCACCTGCCGCCTTTCACATGTCTTGCCGGGCTTTCGGTTCTTTCGGCACATTCCAATCTCGTACAACCGGAAATACCCGAATACGCAGTAAAGATGACTATCTGGAACCGGTACCTAAAAGAACACAATATTCCGGTTCTTCCGGTCGCAGAACAGGGGTCCGTGCGTATTCAGCTATGGCGTTATGAGCCGTGTTTTAATGCGGACAGTCACGAGGCTGATATTCTCTCGGTACTACTGTCGCTCCAGGATGTGAATGACGAGCGAGTCGCTCAGGCTATCGAGCAGATACTCAAGGCAGTGCTATGCTGAAAGGACTATCCCTCTTTGCAAAACGTTTCGCTTCATTTTCCGATTCGTGTATTGTTATCGGAGGGACTACCTGTTACCTCAACCTCCAGGCGCAAGGACTCGAGTTTCGGGCAACGAAGGACATCGATATTGTGTTAACGGTGGAAGCGCTGACACCTGCCTTCTTTAACGTGTTTTGGAATTTCGTACGCGATGGAGGGTATGAGATTCATCAAAAGGCCGATGGGCAGCCAGTGTATTACCGCTTCGCTAAACCGACGAACCAGGAATTCCCTTCGATCCTTGAGCTTTTCTCACGAACCCCACCCTCGTTTGATTTTGTTACCAGCGGACACATCATCCCGCTACCGGCAGGTGATGAAGCATCAAGTTTATCGGCAATTCTACTTGACGAGTCCTATTATACATATCTTCATGGCGGCTCCATTATTATCCAGGGAATCCGGGTTGCCAAACCGGAAAGTCTCATACCGTTGAAAGCGAAAGCCTGGCTCGATCTGAGGGAGCGAAAGGCCCGTGGTGAACCGGTTGATTCACGTAACATAGCAAAGCATCTTAAGGATATTCCGGTGCTTTTCGGTATTCTTGCCCCGGGAGAAGGTCAACCGTTACCAAAAAATATTGAGTCGGATATCCTTGCCTTTCTCGACGCTGTTGCAGCCGAGGAAGATTCTTTAACTTCGATCGATGAAGAGATCAGGGAATTCTATGCATTGAAGAAGAAAGAGCCATGACATAAACCGCCCAGTTATTTCCGGAGACCGAAAAGTTTGATACAGCAAGAACAACTTTGTGATGGGATTGAGATGTACTGCAAAGACACAAAAAAAACCAAGAAATCCTGGAAGGCGATCAAAAAGCATAACCACAAGTTATTGATGTTTGTGATTTTCGGAACCGGTGGTATACTGGCTTCATACTACCATATATTTGCAGCAGAAGATCAACGAACCAATGCCAAATTGTTTGTTTTTTTTCATGTGTCGCGTCCTTGTTGTATTCTAAACAATTTCCGCAGAAGATATTCCCGGTTTTCGTGATGAAAACGGCATTGACGTGGAGAAATGGTATAGAAAAGAATACCGGGATTCTGGAATACGGATCTGATTCCTGGATAATGGTATATGCCATGGAGGTTCTATGATGAAATCTTTTATTAAATTTTCACCTTTGCTCGTTCTTGTTTTCCCGTTTTTTGTTTCATGCGACTTTTTTGATATCCCGGAAGAATCCGATCTTCCTATTCAAGAATGGGAAGTAACCGCGGTGGCATTCAGGTCCTATACTGACCCTCCAAGTTTTTCTGCTGGTTTTTTAGGACCTGATGTAGTGTTATATCGTTATAGTTATTACAAGGATTTTGATCGTACAATACCGCTGAAACGATCTTCCCTGATGACTATTCCCGGAGTTACCTTTGGCTCGGGGGGGGGGTTTACGACTAATGGCTTAATGCTTAACTTTGAATCAGGCCCTGAGATAACAGAAAGTACGGTAGCAACGTTCAATAATGAGTGGTTTTATCAGGTTGAAGAAGACGGAAACCTGTTTAACGGTACACCTGTAGTAGCAAAGATACGGATTGTGACGAAAACAATGGGAATTACGATAGTTGAATAGAGAAGTATAATTATTAATTGGATATATAAAGGGGAAGTAGATTATGAAAAGTTTTACTG
>MWCL01000052.1 GCA_002070025.1 Spirochaetes bacterium ADurb.Bin215 | reverse complement strand
GGCGCGGAATCGTCGGTCAACGAGTACACCCAGCGGCCCAGGGAGATCCCTCCCAACACAAGGCCTGCCGCCGCGGCCAAAATCGCCACAAGGGCGAGTACACGGTAAAGCGCGGCACCGGTAAGCAGCCGGTCGGAAAAAGACCGCCGCGGCATGAGGTCGCTCAGGGGAACCGGCGCTTCCTGTATGCGCAGATTCTTGTACAGGGAAAGCATTTCAGTACTGTCAAGACCGAGATAGTCGGCATAATTGCGCAGAAATCCCAACAAATACGGTTCTCCGGGAAACACCGAAAAATCCTCGTCCTCGAGTGCCTCAAGGTACCGGCGGGTTATATTCGTTTCACGGGATATCTGGTCGAGATCAAGATTACGCGCTTTGCGTGCTTCCTGTAACTTTTTTCCCAAGGCTTCCATATCGCGATTACTCCGTAAAAAGGAAATTATTGAACATGTTGGCGGAAGAAGGCGGCTCGTAGACAAAATAGTTGTCGAGTACGCCCTGATTCAGCGCATATCCGGAAAAATCGAAGACGAGCGTGTCTCCGGTAATGGTTGTTGCTTCAATCCTGCGGATCAGGCTGGTTTCCGGATTGATCATGAGCCTGATAGCACGGAACATTTCCGTGGTGGTACGCCGTGCCAAAGCAAGAACGACGACCATTTCATCCGATCCTTCCTCAAGCGGTACGGGATCAGGGCCGGTTTCATAGGAAATTGAATAATACCGCTTCATGAGGGCAAGACCCTGGGGCGTCGCGAGCGAAGCGCCACCGGCACCGCTGTCCGACTCGACCGCCTGATACAGGGTTACCCTGTAGGTAGGCAGATAAATGGTCAATTCCTTTCCGTTGAAGACGATCGTTTGTTCCGCGGGATCGGTAAAATCGATCCTGAGCAGATTGGGCTTCTTGAACACGGTCCGGCCGGTCATGGTTTCGGTATTCTTGCCGCTCGTGGTACTGATGGCTATGGTAGCGGAATAATCCCTGATCGCGGCGTACTTGTCGGAAACAGTGGTAAAAAAATTGTCCGCAGTCGTTATGGACTGCGCGACTGACGGAAAAACCGGCAAAAATGCAAGAAAAAAGGCCAGAATTTTCACATGAGTTTTCATGCTACCAGTAAACCAGAAAGGCCTTGTTCCGTCAATTGTCTGTACCCGTCGTCAGTTTTCCTTCGGAAGCGAGAATTTCATTGAATTCGTCATGCTCAATGATCTCTTTTTCCAGAAGCCGCGCGGCAATATAGCGGATGAGTTCAAGCTTCCCGGACAGGAGGGTCTTCACCAGGGAATACCGTTGATCGATAATCCGGGAAATTTCCTCGTCTATGTACTGTTGGGTGGATTCCGCGTAGTCGCGTACGAGTTTGGGGTCACCGGGTCCGCCGTACCCGGCACCGTGCTGACTCAGGGCAACATTCCGGAAACGCTCGCTCATACCGTAATCGGTAATCATGCGGCGTACAATATCGGTCGCGCGTGAAAGGTCGTTCGAAGCTCCGGTTGAAACGTCTCCGAATTCAATATCTTCTGCGGCACGTCCGCCAAGGAGCACATCCACCTGACCGAGCAGCTCGTTCCTGGTCCTGAGGTAGCGGTCTTCTTCCGGAACCTGCAGGGTATAACCGAGCGCGGCGATTCCGCGCGGAATAATCGAAACCTTGTGGACTTTGTCCGCGCCTTCGGTAAAGGCCGCAGTAAGTGCATGTCCGGTTTCATGAAACGCGACGATCTTCCGCTCGTCTTCCTTGATGACCCGGCTCTTTTTCTGGAGCCCGGCGATCGCTTTTTCCACGGCTTCCTGGAGGTCTGCCATGACAACTTCCTTACGCCCGGCGCGGACGGCAAGAAGCGCGGCTTCGTTTATGATGTTCGCGAGATCGGCCCCGGAGGATCCGCTCGTGGTCCGGGCGATGGCAGAAAGATCTACTTCCTTTGAAAGTTTTACGTTCTTGGAATGAATCCTCAGGATCTGTTCACGACCCTTTACGTCCGGCCGGTCAACAACAACCTGACGGTCAAATCGTCCCGGGCGGAGCAGCGCAGGGTCGAGCACATCCGGCCTGTTGGTCGCGGCAAGAAGAATGAGCCCGGTGGAGGTATCGAATCCGTCCATTTCGACGAGGAGCTGGTTCAGGGTCTGCTCACGTTCGTCGTTGGTGGACATGGAGGTAAGGCGCGACTTTCCGATCGCGTCGAGTTCGTCTATGAATATGATGCACGGCGCCTTTTCCCGGGCCTGTTTGAACAGGTCGCGTACCCGCGAAGCTCCCACACCGACGAACATTTCCACAAAGTCCGAACCGCTGATCCGGAAAAAGGGAACTCCGGCTTCACCGGCTACGGCGCGGGCGAGCAGGGTTTTCCCGGTACCGGGCGGGCCAACAAGCAGTACGCCGCGGGGAATCTTTCCGCCGATGTCGGTGTACTTCTTGGGAAATTTGAGGAAGTCGACCACTTCAACCAGTTCTTCCTTGGCTTCGTCCACGCCGGCTACATCGGCGAAGCGGGCCGTTACCTTGCCTTCCTCAACAGCAGCGGATCGGGTTTGTCCCGCGGAGAAGATGCTTCCTCCAAGACCGCCGGTACCGCCGCCCATGCGCTTCATGAGAAAGCGCCACATGAGGAAGAAGAGACCGAAGGGCAAAACCCATTGCAGGATGAAGTCGAGAATGAAGTTGCGCTGCTCGGGAATGACGGTATAGGTAAGGTTCACCGAATCCAGAAGGCGTACAAAATCCTCGGTCAAAAGGCCCGCAGTCCGGTAGGTTTTGGCGGGACGCGGCTGGGGTACAAACAGTCCGAGCCCCGGCTGGGCGGTGGTATCCGGTTCACCGGCGGAGTCCACATATCCGGTGAAATACACGGAGGTAATTTCTATCCGGGTTATTTCACCCGAGGTAATGCGGTCCTTGAATTCCGAAAAGGGAATGAGCGAATCCGACCGGGTAACCATGAAATAATTGAAAATGACCATTCCGGCGAATACCGCGAGCAGGATTGCCCATACCGGTATCCGGGGAAACGGGGGACGCTTGCCACCATTACCGCCGTTGCCTCCCGAAAAATTGAAAAAGTTGAACGGGTCATCCTGCTTGTTATTCTTGTTGTTATTGTCGTTTCGTGAATCACTCATAGGTACGGGTACCGCCTTTATTGTATAATACGAAAAATGCGGTTCCTCGTCGAGCTTTTTCCCCTTTTCTTCTTCAGGGAAGAATTCTTCTGGCATTTTTCCCGTAATTCCACTAAAGTAGAATGCAAGAATGCCGATAGGGAAGACAGGGGATTCCATCTCCATACCAATACGGACTGAGGGGGAACATTGTGGGGTATAACCAGGCATTAAGCGCATACCGTGAAACACGGGTACGGACTGCGAGTCAGGGGACACTGATCGTCATGCTCTATGACGAGGCCATCAAGCAGATCGGAAACGCTATAGCCCTGATCGACGAAAATTTCAGGAAAGAGCCTGCCAGAATTGAAAAATGTAATACCCATATCATAAAGAGCCAGGAGATCATTACCGAACTCATGGCGTCTCTGGACATGGAGGCCGGCGGAGAAATAGCCAGCAACCTCCTTTCCCTGTACACCTATTTCAACCAGCAGCTGCTGGAAGCGAACATTGAGAAAAAGGCGGACAAGATGCTGGTTGTCCGTGACCTCATGGAACAGCTCCGGGCCGCATGGAACGAGATTGTCACCAATACCGCAGCACCTCATGAAGTTCAAACCGCACCGGTCGGCATAAACATCGCGGGTTGACCCTGTATGGCAAACGCGGTCCTGACGGAAGAACAAGTCGCTGAACGGGTCTCAATTCTCAAGCGGTTCAAGAAACTTCTTGACGAACAACGGGCAAAGTTCCGCGACTATCTTTCCGTCCTGGAAAAACAGGAAAAAATGATCTCGTCCGGCGACGTGGACGCCATTGTGCGTCATACGGAACTTGAACAGGGCATTATTTCAGAAATCTATACCATACAAAAAGTTATCGATCCGCTTGAAAGCATGTACCGGGCAACCCACCCCGACCAGCGGGACGCGGAAATACCCCGGCTCAAGACCGATCTGGAAAAACTCCGCAAGGACGTACTTGTCCAGAACGAAAAGAACCGCGAATTGCTGAAATGCCACATGCAGCTGCTTCGTCAGAAAGTTCTCTCCATCAAGAACCCCTATGCCAACCGTTCCAGCGTCTATGCCTCCGACGCACACACCGCCTCCGTTATCGATATCAACCAGTAACGGCTGCCTTCCGGACACAAATATGCTATACTCCTCCCATGAAGAAAACCTTGTATGTTCTTGACGCCTACGGTCTCATTTACCGCTCCTATTTCGCCTTTATCAACAAACCCCTGACCAACAAGGAAGGAAAAAACGTTTCCGCCCTGTTCGGGTTTTTCCGGAATCTCCACGCATTTTTTTCCCAGTACAATCCTGAATGTTTCGTGGCGGCCTTTGACTCCCCCACCCCGACCTTCCGCCATGAAATGTATGACGAATACAAGGCAACCCGCCAGAAAACTCCGGAAGACCTTCACGCGCAGATTCCGGTCATTGAGGAAATTCTCGCGACACTCGGCGTCCCCCTGGTTCGTCAGGACGGATTCGAGGCCGACGACATCATCGCGTCCTTCGCCGCACGATGCCGGGACGAAAACCGGAAGTGCGTCATCCTTTCCGGCGACAAGGACCTCATGCAGCTGGTGGACGATACCGTGTCCATGCTCAAACCGGGTAAAACCGGCGGCTGGGAACTCATTACCCCGGAAGGCGTGGAAAAAGACTGGGGAATTCCCCCGTCGCTCATGCTGGACTATCTGTCCCTTACCGGCGACGCGAGCGACAATGTACCGGGAATCCGCGGTGTGGGCGACAAAACGGCGCTCAAACTCCTGGAACAGTATGGTTCGCTCGACGGAATTCTTGAACATGCCGCAGAAATTCCCGGAGCCATGGGCAAGAAAATCGCCGAGGGCCGGGACATGGCCCATTTTTCACGAAAACTCATTTCCCTCTGTTACGATGTCCCGCTGGACGCGTCCCTCGACACGTATGCCTGTAACTGTCTGGACACGGAAGCCGCGGGACGCATATTCCTTCGTGAAGGATTGCCAGCCATAGCCCGCCTGTACACCGGAGAAACCGGAAAAACAGACACCGCCCCGTCGCATATTGCCGGACCGGCGACCTCCGATGCCGCCGAACCGCCGCTGGCCGCCACGGCGCTCACGACCGAGCTTGCGCCGTCAGCTGGAAACTACACCGCCTGTACCGATCCGGCTGAACTGGAACGAGTGATCGCGCAGGCCAGAGAACAGGGATTTGTCGCCTTTGACTGCGAAACGACCGACCTGGACGTGTTCGCGGCGAAGCTTGCCGGGTTTTCCCTCTCGCTCGAGGCGGAATCCGGGATCTATGTACCCCTTGCCGGACCGGATCCGGAAATCGGCGAAGAAGCGCACCCGCTCATGGACCGGGACGCGGCGCTGACCGCGCTGACCAACCTTTTCGCGGACAAAAATCTCCTCGTCATCATGCATAACGGGAAATTTGACTATGAAGTGATGGCCCGGCAGGAAGTTTTCACCTCGTTCCCGCACAACCGGCCCCCCTGCCGCATTTTTGACACCATGATCGCCGCCTGGCTTCTGGATCCGGACTGGTCATCCTTTTCGCTCGATTCGCTCGCGGCGACCCAGCTCGGCGTAAAAACGATCGCTTTTTCGGACATTGTACCGAAAGGTGCCTGCTTCACCGACGTGACGATACCGGAAGCGGTACGCTACGCGGCGGAAGACGCGGATATTACGTTGCGCCTGTACCGAGAGCTTTCCCCCCGGCTCGGGGAGTTCTCCCTGGACCGGCTCATGACCGATCTCGAAATGCCGGTTCTTCCCCTCCTTGCCGACATGGAAATGGCCGGAATCCGCCTCGAAAACAACGCGCTCGCGTCGTTCTCCGTTGAACTCGGCAGCGATCTGGAAAACCTCGAAAAGGAGATTCATGGCATCGTCGGGCACCCGTTCAACATCGCATCGCCCAAACAACTGCAGGAAGTGCTTTTTGTGGAGCGGAAGCTCTCACCGGGCAAGAAAACCAAGACCGGCTACTCAACCGACACATCCGTTCTGGAAAATCTCGCGTCGGAAGACATTCTTCCCGGAAAAATTCTCGACTACCGTGCCCTGGCGAAACTTAAATCTACCTACGTGGACGCCCTGCCCCAGCTGACCGACCGTGAAGGGCGGATTCACACCAGCTTCATGCAGACGGGAACCGCCACCGGCCGCCTTTCCAGCCGGGACCCCAACCTCCAGAACATTCCCGTACGCGATGATAACGGCCGGCGAATCCGGAGCGCGTTCCGGGCGGCTGAAGGCTTCGAGCTCGTTTCTGCGGACTATGCCCAGATCGAACTGGTCATCCTGGCCCATTTGTCCCGCGATGAGAACCTGATTTCGGCCTTCCTGGAGGGTGTGGACGTGCACCGCAAAACCGCGTCGCTCATTTTTGGCGTGTCAGACAACGACGTTACGCCGGACATGCGGCGGGTCGCCAAAACCATCAACTTCGGCGTCATGTACGGCATGAGCGCCTTCCGCCTCGCGAACGAACTCCGTATTCCGCGCGGACAGGCGGCCCAGTTCATCAATACCTACTTCGAAACCTACGCCGGCGTGGCAGAATTCATGAACGAAACGAAGGCTCGCGCCCGGGAAACCGGTTATGTAGAAACGCTCATGGGCCGCCGCCGGTACATCCGGGGAATTACCAGCCGGAACAAGCTGGAACAGTCCGGCGCAGAACGCATCGCGGTAAACACGCCCATTCAGGGCTCGGCCGCGGATATCGTCAAAACAGCCATGCTCCGGGTGGACGCGGCCCTGAGAAAGGAAAATCTCGCGACCCGCATGCTCCTGCAGGTACACGACGAACTTATCCTGGAATCTCCCGTTCACGAAACGGCGCAGGTTCGGGAACTGGTCAAACGGAAAATGGAAGCAGTCATGGAACTCGCCGTTCCCCTCCGCGTCAGCGTGGAATCCGGCCAGAGCTGGGGAGAATTCCACTGATGGAGCACCCGGTTATCGGCCTCACCGGGCCCATGTGCGCGGGGAAAAACCGCGCCCAGGACTTTCTTTCACGCCGGGGCTGTACCGTACTCGATACCGACGAGACCGCCCATGAGGCGCTTGATCTTGTGAAAGACGCCGTGATCGCCGAGTTTTCTGCGGAAGCCGCCGGCCGCGGACTCGACCTTGTCCGCCCGGACGGAAGTATTGACCGTCGCGCCCTGGGAGCGCTGGTATTCAGCGATCCGGACCTTCTTTTACGCCATGAACGCATCATCTACCCGAAGATTGACGAACTCATCCACCGGTTTATCGATGAACACCGGGATACTCCGGTCGTGATAAACGCGCCCATGCTCCATAAGTCGTCCGTACTCGACCGGTGCAGCTTTGTCATTTTTGTCTCTGCGCCCGCCCTGGTCCGGTTTTTTCGGGCAATCAGACGCGATAACTTGCCCGTGAGTCAGATTTTACGGCGATTTTTCGCGCAAAAGCATCTCTATACTCAATACCTTGTAAAAAATGCCGATATTGAGAGAGTAGACAACCGAGGAAGCATAAGGGCTTTTGAAAAGAAGCTCGCCATTCTACTCTCTCGTAGAGGTTATTGAGGCTGTTATGGAACAGAAAAAAATCTTGTGGATAGTTCTGGCGGTGAGCGTATTTGTGCTCATAATTTTTGGAACCGCGATTTTATTGTATTCACCGTCGCGCGGTGCTGAAGCAACGCTCCAGCAGGCGTCCGCAGTGGTTCCCGCGCAAAATACCGCCCGGCAAGGAACTACCATTGATCCGGACTCCTGGGTGCGGGATCCCGGAACAACCCCCGGGCTTGATTCTCCCGTTGATCCGGCGGGCAGCGGTGTCAATCTGACCATTGTCAACAGAAATGAGTCCGTTACCAACTATGGCGCACTTGATGTAACCGGTCTTACCCGGAATCAGGAATCCGAATCGGCCGAAAGCGCCCTTTCTCCCGAAAGCATACCCGGACAAACGGCGAAACCGGTCGATACCAAACCGGCGGGAACCGCGAAAAACGCGGCAGCCGAAAAACCGGTTCAGACAACCAGGGTTGCCACCGCGGCTGCTCCGGTCAAAAAAACGCAACAGGCGCCCGCAAAGAAACCGGCCAAAAAGACGGTCCTGGTTACCGACTACTGGATTCAAGCCGGTTCGTACTCCAGTAAACTCAATGCCGAACGGGCACGAACGATGCTGGCCGACCGGTATCTCAATGCGGAAATCTTTACGCGCGGTTCGGGTGATTCCACCACATACCGGGTACGGGTTGGCCCGTACAAGTCAAAGGCTGAAGCTGACTACTGGCTGGGAACGGTGAAGACCATCAAGGACTTTGCCGACAGCTATGTTTCCGAAGTAAAAACAAGAAAATAATTCCGCTACCCTGACGGTTTATCGGGCAGGAACAACAATCCCGCCGAATAAACCGTCATGGCCCTTTTCAAACGTCTTTTCATTCTCATACCGTCATTCCTCATCGGTGTCCCCGCGGTGGCGCAATCCGCAGCAATTTTGCCCTTTTCCCTCTCTGTTACCCAGTCCTATGATCATCCCGCAGAACTGTACAGCACCCGTGCCGTTTTAACCTCAAAACTTCTCCGCTCCACGGTAGCGCTTGATGATGCGGAACTGAAAACCTGGAATGCACGTTTCAGGTTTCTTCAACGGTTCCAGATCCTGGGCGGTTCTGTTTCCGTATCGGAACTGGCGGCCCGCGCGAAAAACCCGGTACCGGCCCTGGTTTCACCGGTATTCCGGCCGGTAACCGCGGCCTCGGGATGGATCCTGGGACCGGGAAGCACACAAATGACGAAGATGCTTGGTGCCGAGGCTACGGGCCGCTATTGGCACCTTGCGGCATGCGGCAGTCCGGAAGATCCGGTTACACCCGGCTCATGGACCTACGGCGCGCTTGAAATTCCGGAACGCCTCCCGTTCCGAACCTCTGCCCGACTCGCGCTCTTCGGAGGGATAACGAGCCGGGAAGAAAAAAAGGATACTGCCTGGTTCGACGCCAATCCCCGCATACCGGCGGCTCCGGTACTTTTTCCCGGAGCAGAATTGGCCATTACGAACCGGTTTTTAACCTGCAGCGCATCCGGTTTCAGAAGCATTCCCCGCCTTGCCCGGGATACCGGAGCCCTGCGCGCCGATGCAGCGATCACCCTGGGGGTTCTCACGCTGGCGGGCGGCTTTTTCCGGAGCGATGACGGGTTTTGTGATTTCGACGGATCCCGTATCCGTATCCGGGAACGACTGCTTGCGGCACCGTCGGTGTTGTTCCGGCTTCCCGGTACGCGCAAAACCGTTTCGCGGCTCAGATTCCTCTATGCCCGAGACATCCTGTCTCCCGACAAAATGGACCGGCCGCTTTCTGCCCGGGACTGGTACGGATCACGTATATCCGTTGAAAATCCGCTTCTGCTTCTCCAGGGAACTGCCGTGTACACGGATGACCGGATTTCTTTTTCCGGACGGGGGACACTGTACCGGGTTTTCGTCCCCTGGCTCAGGACGGATCTTGAGGGAAAAGCTCAAATCCCGTCAAACCGGTTTTCCCGCTATTCCTGGCTCAACCAGTGCTACCGGTTTTCCGTCACCATGAATGCGGACGGAAAAATGAGCCGGTTCAAGATTTCAACGAGCGCGGAAGCAGCCCAACAAGACCGATACAGCCCCATAGTCTACCGGTTCGGCGGACTCTTGTCCGCGACACTCTTTTCCACACATACCAGCGGAAAACTGACCATTGAAGGCCAGTACGCAACGGAAAAACCCCGCATGGAAGCGAAAATCTCCTTCTCCGCCCTTCTTCGGTGACTCCCGGCGGGTACGAGTATTGCAACAGACACTTGTTTTCGATATACTGCAATGAATAGCAAGTGTTTGAAATTGTTTGCGTATATCGCAAAAACCTATAACGAGTGAGGTAGAATTATATGGCTCATGATATTTCCAAAATGAGGAATATCGGTATCAGCGCCCACATTGACTCGGGAAAAACAACCCTTTCCGAACGTATCCTTTTTTACTGCAACAAGATCCACGCGATCCACGAAGTCCGCGGTAAAGACGGTGTCGGTGCTGTAATGGACAACATGGAGCTCGAACGCGAGCGCGGAATCACCATTGCTTCGGCATCAACCCAGGTACAGTGGAAAGACTACACCATCAATGTTATTGATACCCCCGGTCACGTTGACTTTACCATCGAAGTTGAACGCTCCCTGCGTGTTCTCGACGGCGCGATTCTCGTTCTGTGTTCCGTCGGTGGTGTACAGTCCCAGTCAATCACGGTAGACCGCCAGCTCAAGCGTTACCATGTTCCGCGTATCGCCTTTGTAAACAAGTGCGACCGTACCGGAGCCAATCCGCTCAAGGTTCGCATGCAGCTCCGGGAAAAACTCGGGCTCAACGCCTACATGATGCAGCTTCCCATCGGCCTTGAAGACAAGCTCGAAGGTGTGGTGGATCTGGTAACCATGAAAGCCATCTATTTTGAAGGCGACAGCGGAACCGAAATGCGTGTTGCCGAAATTCCCGCCCATCTCGTTGCCGACGCGGAAAAATACCGGGAAGAACTTCTCGACGCCGCGTCCATTTTCTCCGACGAACTCGCGGAAGCGTTCCTTGAAGGTACCGAAACCGAAGAAATGATCCACGACGCCGTTCGCAAGGGAACCCTTGCCGAACAGTTTGTACCGGTATTCCTCGGCTCAGCCCACAAGAACAAGGGTATTCAGCCCATGCTCGACGGTGTAACCCGCTATCTTCCCGATCCTACCGAGGTAAAAAACATCGCCCTCGATATGGACAAGAACGAAGAACCCGTTGTCCTTTCCTGCAGTGAAAATGTTCCCACCGTTGCCCTCGGCTTCAAGCTTGAAGACGGCAAATATGGCCAGCTTACGTACGTACGCATTTACCAGGGATCACTGAAGAAAGGTGACGAACTGTACAACACCCGCGCCCGCAAGAAGTTCAAGGTAGGACGGCTCGTCCGCATGAACTCTGCAACCATGGAAGACATCAACGAAGGCGTGCCCGGCGATATCGTCGCGCTCTTCGGTGTTGAATGCGCTTCCGGTGATACCTTCTGCGGCGGCGGACTCAACTACACCATGAGCTCCATGTTCGTACCGAACCCGGTTATTGACCTTACCATCAAGCCGAAGGACAAAAAGTCCGCCGACCAGATGGCCAAAGCGCTGAACCGCTTTACCAAGGAAGACCCCACATTCCATACCTATGTTGATGCCGAATCCAACGAGACCATCATCCAGGGCATGGGCGAGCTGCATCTTGAAGTTTACATTGAGCGCATGCGCCGCGAGTACAACTGTGAAGTTGAAACCGGCCGGCCGCAGGTTGCGTTCCGCGAAACCATTACCCAGCACGCAGACTTCAACTATACCCACAAGAAACAGTCAGGTGGTTCCGGTCAGTACGGACGCGTTGCCGGTTTCATCGAACCGATCGAAAACGACTACGAATTTGTGGATGCCATCAAGGGTGGTGCAATTCCGAATGAATACATTCCGTCTTGCGACAAGGGATTCAAGCAGTCTCTCAAGAAAGGCGCCCTCATCGGATTCCCGATTGTCGGTGTACGCGCAACCATCAACGACGGTCAGTCCCACCCGGTTGACTCTTCCGATATCGCGTTCCAGCTTGCCGCTATCGGCGGTTTCCGCGAAGCGTACCTCAAAGCAAAACCGGTTATTCTTGAACCCATCATGAAGGTATCCATCGAAGGACCGGAAGAGTTCCAGGGAAATATCTTTGGACTGATCAACCAGCGCCGTGGTATAATCCTCTCGTCCACGGAAGATGACAACTTTACCCGTGTTGATGCTGAAGTTCCCTTGAGCGAAATGTTCGGATTCTCGACCATCCTCCGCTCATCGACCCAGGGAAAGGCCGAATATTCGATGGAATTCGCCAAATACGGCAAGGTTCCGCAGGGCGTAACCGATGAACTCATCAAGGAATACGAAGCCCGCCGGAAAGCGGAACAGAAATAAGGAGACGGCAGTGATTAAACAGGATTTGATAGAACGAAGTCCGGTACGGAATTTTGAAAACACCCTTGGCGGCGGCGTGAAACCCGGTGAAATCGGCGTTATTGTTTCCAAGAAAGGTCTGGGTAAAACATCGATTCTCGTCCAGCTGGGCATAGACAAGCTTCTCCAGGGCGACCACGTGGTCCATGTCTCCTTTAACCAGCAGGCTTCCTACGTGATGACCTGGTATGAAGACATTTTCACCGAACTGGCGAAGAAGAAGAATCTTGACAAGGCCGACGATGTCAAAGCAGATATTGTCAGCAAACGCATCGTACTGAACTTCAACCAGGACACCGTCAAGACAAAGCAGATTATCAAAACCATCAAGGCCCTCGCCGACGGCGGCTCAAAGCCCGAGGCAATCATCATTGACGGGTTCGATTTCGCCAAGGCGGACGCGGACTGCATGAAAATGATGAAGGACTTTGCCAGGGAATTGAATGTTTCAATCTGGTACAGCGCGGACACTGACGTTGTCGGTATTCCTGAATGCATTTCACGATATGCCGGGGATCTGGACGTAGTACTGTATCTTGAACCCAAATCAGACTGCATTCAGATTCAGGTTCTCCGTGAACACGGGGACAAAGAATACAAAACTGATCTGAAGCTTGATGTAAAGTCATTACTGATCGCGGAAAAATAACTTTTCTGATGAATATAAAAACCGCCCACCAGGGCGGTTTTTTTTTGGTACTATGTGCTATTATCTACCCCTAAAGGAGCGGCTTCCGCAATGACAAATACAAGAAAAAGCGGCATTCTTCTGCATCCCACCTCACTTCCCGGGCCGTATGGAATAGGAACTCTGGGAAAACAGGCGTACCGTTTCCTGGACTGGCTGCATGCGGCCAATCAGACATTATGGCAAATACTGCCCCTTGGACCAACCGGTTACGGAGACTCACCGTACGCGTCTTTTTCTACCTTTGCCGGGAATCCCCTCCTTGTAGACCTGGAACTGCTGGTAACCCAGAACTTGCTTGCTGCAGAAGACATCATTCCCCCGGAGTACATACAACCCGATGGACCGGTTGATTTCGGTTCAGTCACCTGGTGGAAAATTCCCCTGCTCCACAAAGCAGCCTCAAATTTGATCTCCGGAACCATCCCTCAGGAGTACACCGCCTTCCTTGATAACAACGCCTGGTGGCTCGAAGACTACGCGCTTTTCATGAGCATCAAGAACTATTACGACCAAAAAGCACGCGAGGAAAAACTTGACGGAAGACTCTGGAACAACTACTGGCCCTCGAACCTCGCGACCAGAGATCCTGCATCCCTGAGTGAATGGAAGCAATCCCATCAGCAAGAAATTGACGAATACAAGGGCATACAGTATTTATTCTTCTCCCAGTGGCATACCGTCAAGGACTACGCAAACAAACTGGGCATCCGGGTAATTGGAGATATACCCATTTTCGTAGCTGCGGACTCATCCGATGTATGGGCCAACCAGTCCCTCTTTCAACTAACGCCTGACGGCACCCCGACAGTCGTCGCCGGAGTTCCTCCTGATTATTTCAGTGAAACCGGGCAGTTGTGGGGAAATCCCCTGTATGACTGGGCCGCGATGAAGAAACACTCATACGAATGGTGGAAAAAACGGATACAGGCCACACTTGCAATGGTAGACATTGTCCGGGTCGACCATTTCCGGGGATTCGAAGCGTACTGGGCAGTCCCTGCAGGAGATACAACCGCGGTAAACGGCGAATGGATACCCGGACCTGATCATGACTTTTTCACATCCATCAGGAACTCGCTCGGAGACATCCCCCTTCTCGCGGAAGATCTCGGGGTTATAACACCGGAAGTAGCCCGGCTCCGTGACGATTTCAACTTCCCCGGCATGAAAGTACTCCAGTTCGCTTTCGACGCGAACGAAGCGGGAAAATCCGGACTCACCAATTCATTCTTGCCCCATATGTACACCAACCACTGTATTGTCTATACCGGCACCCATGACAACGCAACCATGCAGGAATGGATTGACGATGCCAGCGAAGAAGAACGCATGATGGTGATGGATTATCTTGGAAGAGCAGGAGAACCCGACAAGCTCGTTGAGGAACTCATTCGCCTTGCATTCAGCTCGGTTGCAGACTATGCCGTGATCCCGCTTCAGGACATCTACGCGATCGGCAGAGAGGGCAGAATGAACACACCATCAACCCTTGGCGGAAACTGGTGCTGGCGGATGAATGATAGTCATTTCTCGGCGGAGAAAGCCGGATGGCTCAGGAAACTCTCGCACCTCTACGCAAGAAATCTTGGCGATACGCCCTAACGTTTCGGGAAGAATGATTTGAAATAGCCACCAACATTCTTTTTGGGCACTGAAGCCTCGTGGGAAAACTTCTCGATCCCTTCCTCATGACCGGCGACAAGCAAAACATCGTCGTCGGTGAACACATAAGAAGGATCACTGATGAAATGAAAATCATCCTGATCAAGCCTTCTCATGGCAACAACATTCAAACCGAATTCCTTTCTGAGATTTGCCTCGATAAGGGTTTTCCCCGCACAAAACTCGTTCGCACGCACTTCTGCAAGCGCAAGATTATCGGAAATGGGCAGATAATTGAATAACAACGAAGAAACCAACATGGGAGTAATTCGCTTGGCCGCTTCACGATCGGGAAAAATGACCTGTGTTGCCCCTACCATGGAAAGAACCTCACCATGCTCATCAGTCTGCGCCTTAACCATGATGTTCTTGACACCAATTTTTTTCAGATAATTTGTCGTCATTATAGAAACTTCGATTTTCCCGCCGAGATCAACAATGACGGCATCAATATCCTCGGGGATTATCTTTGAAAGAGCAATCTCGTTAATGGCGTCAGTCACATACGCCGCCCGGGCCTTATCCTTGTATTTCTCGATAATCTCTTTGTCCTTGTCAATAATAATGATTTCGTCAGTCACATCAAGGAGTTCCTCGAGCATACGGATACCGAAAGCACCCAGACCAATAATGGCAAATTGTTTCACAAAAACCTCCCTGGTTATCCTACTGCGATGCTGGCAGAAGGATATTCAAAAAATCGTTCCTTGTCATTGCGGAAAAACCCTGCGGCCATGGCAACAATACCGATTCGTCCTATAAACATCGTCACTATTATAACAATCTTTCCCGGTAAAGACAGGTCCCCGGTTATTCCCTGAGACAAACCAACCGTAGCAAAGGCAGAAACAGTTTCAAAAGCCACATCAAAAACAGTAAATTGTCCGGATAGTATCTTCTCCGACTCTGCAAGAAGAAGTAGCAACAACGCGGTGATGATGAACATCAGACTCTTTGCCATAATGTTGAACGCCTTTTCTATGATTTCCGGCGAAATCGAACGCTTCCCTACCGTCAAACCATTACGCCCTACCGAACCCTTGATGGCATATAAAAATACGATTGCAAACGTTGTTGTCTTTATCCCCCCGGCAATGGACCCGGGAGAACCACCAATAAACATGAGAATAATGGTGATCATTTGATAAAACGGAGAGAACAGGTCCTGGTCCATCAAGGAAAACCCCGCTGTTCTCGGAGTAACAGCCTGAAAAAACGATATCATAAACCGTTTTGTAAATGACAAGGATGAAAAACAAACTGTTTTCTCAAAAACAAACAGCGCCAGTAATCCGATGCCAATCAAAATACCCGTAACAACGATTGTCAGTAATGAATGAACAGCAAGATGACGCTTGATTCCGACCAGTTTCTTCCATATATCCGTGAGAACCATAAAGCCAAGACCACCAGTCACAATCAAAATTACAATTGTCCAGACAATGACCGGATAATCTTGAAAACCTGTAAGACTGGTTGAATACGTTGAGAATCCGGCATTACAAAAAGCGGAAACAGAATGAAATAACGAATCGAAAAAAGGGCGCGTTGAACCGGACAAGTCAAACTGATGGGCCATAATTATTGCCGCTATCAGTTCAATCAGCACAGTAAACAGGACAATTGATCTGATGATTTTTTTTGGATTCGTTTCTACATCATCAATATAAAACTGTTGCACAAAAACGCGATTTACCAGTGATATTTTTCTTCCGGATCCCGCGATATATAATGAAAAGAAGGTGATTATACCCAACCCGCCAAATTCAATAAGAAACATGATAACCCAAAAACCGGTAGTAGTATAAATATCCATTGAAAGAGTAGATAACCCGGTTACACAAACCGCGGACACTGCGGTGAACAAACAATCTATATACGCAGGAGATTCCCGTGAAATATATATAAAAGGAAGAGACAATATCAACGAACCTATAAATGAAATTCCCATGAAGTACGCAAAAAGCTGTATTTTATCCATGGAGAGCTTGATGTTCATAGGGGAGAGTATACTTCAGCTTAATGAGAAATGTATACTTACTGCTACTAAAATTGTTGAAAAAAAAAAGCGGCGGGTTCATCCGGCGCGTTATTCTCTATTTCTGCAATTCCATTTTGACTCGATAATCTTCATCGGTCCAATCCGGATCAATATCCATTACCAAATCCAGATCTGTCACACCTTTTGTAAATACATACTTGCGTTCAGCTTCAGTACTGGTAAATGAAACCTTTGCTTCAGAAACCCCAATGTCAATTTTGAAGTTTGAAATTTTATCCTTGAAATTGAAAATTTCAGATCCATTGGTGTCCAGCAATCTGATATTGTCTGCACCAAATTCCCAAATTGCATTCCAGTTTTTATCCAGCCATTTCCCCTTGGGAATTTCCCCAAATCAATACTCTCTGAAAAAACAAAACTGGACATAAGAAAAAATACAGCGAGAACGAGACAGATTTTCTTCATAACGAGACCTCCTGATAGGAATACTATCAATATAGGTGATTGTAATGGGGGATGCAAATTTACTGCTACCGAAATTGTTGAAACACCATAGAAGATCATGGACAGCATTCTTCTCATAGCTATCTTTGGACCTTCATTTATGAAAATGGCCCACCTTGCGGTGAGCCGTTTTCATAAAAAAAAGCCTGGCAGCTACCTACTTTCCCACTCAAGAGCAGTATCATCGGCGTAAGAGAGCTTGACTTCCGTGTTCGGGATGGGAACGGGTATTACCTCTCCACTATGGCCACCAGGCATTATTAACCTGTGTTAGTGTTGGACGCGTTTGGGTCCGGGATACATAAACTTTTTCAAGATTTTTGGAAACGATAATATGGTCAAGCCTCACGACCTATTAGTACTGCTCGGCTGAACACGTTACCGTGCGTAGACCTGCAGCCTATCAACCAGATAGTCTCTCTGGAGTCTTTAGGGGGGTCGAACCCCCAGGGATGATTTATCTTGAGGTGGGCTTCCCACTTAGATGCCTTCAGCGGTTATCCCTTCCGAACTTAGCTA
>MWCL01000051.1 GCA_002070025.1 Spirochaetes bacterium ADurb.Bin215 | reverse complement strand
GATGACCGACGTACAAAAGAAGAACCGGACCGTCCTCGACACTATCTGGCGTCCAGAGCCGCGCTCCCTCGTCACCTCTTGCCGGACCGTCTTCCGGGACGTCCTGTCGCTCTACATGAACCGGCCGGAGCTATCGCCCTTTGTCATCAATACTGACGAGAAGACGGAGTACAAGACGGCCCTCAAGGATCTTCCCGAATGGCGGCATCTGAACGAACTTCATCTCGTCGAACACCGGACGGTGAGTTCCCGTCTTCCCCGGACGCGTCGGAATCCCCTGTTTCCGGTGAACTATCTTGATCGTGAGATCCGGAAGAACTCGGCGGCACATTGTCGAGAGACGGTCCGGGGAGACCGGGAAGTAGGGATGACGATGGCGCGGATGGTGATAACCCTCGGGTACCACACCTTCCGCAAGTCCTACCGGATTGACAACCGGGTAACGCGGACGGAAACGAAAACGCATGCGGATATGGTCGGGCTTCTTGCAGCGAAAGAGGCCCGAAACGCATTTGAACAGCTATATACGAAGCGGCATGTGTGGACTCATCAGGTGCAGCAGGCTGAGTGGATGGAAGAAATTTGGTTAAGAACAAAGAAAAACCCGCCGGTGGTGTGCTTCCGGACGGGTGTGGTACCCGAAAAGGGTCAGCCGGGCAACGGTTGGGTCGCCCGGCATCTTGTAATATGAGGGTTTTTTCTGCTACCGGGTTTCAACAAATTTGGTAGCAGTTATACTGAGATCAATCCGAAAACCATAACGAACAACGCAACTGTCTCGCACAAACCTACAATCGTGATGTACTGCGAAAATCCTTTTCCGGTTTCAGCGAGGGCGTCAGATCCGGCGGCGCTGGCGGAACCCTGGGCCATCGCAGAAGCCGCGATCGCAAGACCGCAAACCAGTCCTACACCAAGAAGGTACCAGGCATCTTTAACGGAGGCAAGCATCGCGTTCATGAGCAGAAATCCGTAGATTGTCTGGGTGAGGGGGGCGCCGGCAAACGCAACGAGGATGAAGGGTGCGGGTTTGTTGTTCATGTAACATCGTTTCCAGGCGCCGATAGTTGCCTGTCCGGCGATAGCGAGTCCGATTGCGGAACCAACCGCGGAAATTCCCAATGCTGCTGCAGCTCCAAACATGCCAAAATTCATATTCTTGCTCCTATTTGTTACCCGTTTCCGAGAACGGTTCGTATTTAAAGCCTGACCATGTCAGACCGAGGTGATTCGAGAATTCAAGAGTGTTCAAACGAACCCCGTGAACAATGACCGAAAGCGCGTTCATTACGTAGTTGAGGCCATGGCCGAATACCAGCAGCAACACTCCGGCAAAGATGATGAATCCGCCGAGGAAGGGGCCTGCCATTTCATTCACCGTCGCACTGATCGCCGCTCCCGCAAGTCCTACCGCCCAGAGACGGATATAGCTCATGATGTCGCCGAACATATTTACGACTCCGAGACACATGGTAATAATATTCTTGAGACTTTCGAGAATACCCTTCCCTATCGCTCCTTCAAAGTTTATGAAGATGAAATTGAGGAGGAATCCGGCTCCGATCGAACCGAGAATGATATCCGACAAGGGATATTTTTCGGCAGATACAACGAGATTGAGAACGACGAAGTACATACCGACGGTCATCATGAGAGATCCGAGCTCCCCAAGCGCTTTCAGGGATGTCCGGTTCCGGACAATACCAATCAGATGCGCTACGGAAATCTGGACAAGGCCGAGGGTGAAACAGAATACCTTAATGTTGTCAGGCGCAGTGGGGTTTTCGTTCGAAAACGCCGGAAGCGCGATGGTTTTGAAAAAATCCGGAAGGTGTTCCACCGGGATTCCGAACCAGGTGCAGGTAATTGTTCCCCAGGCCATGGTCATGAGGGCAAGATAGACCATCATGGATAATGCCGGTGGGGGTGTTGTACCCTTACCTCTTGCCGAGAAAATGCCCCAGAGGGAGATTCCTGCAAGAATAGCTCCGTATCCGGCATCGCCGAAAATCATGGCGAAGAATATGCCGAAGAACAGCAGAAACCACAGGGAAATGTCAACTTCACGGTAACCCGGAACAGTTCCCAGGAAGTCCATGAGCGGCTTGATCAGATTGACGAAGCGGTTGTTCTTCAGTTCGGTCGGAACCGCATCTTCGTCGTCGGGATCGGTTATGAGGCAAGCCCAACCATTTTTCGCCGCGGCTTTGGAGATAGCCGGGGCCTTTTCCGTGGGGAGATAACCGCAGAGGGCTGCAAGATCAGCCGGATGGTTTCCGTTTTCCGTAACTGCAACAGCTTCCATTCCGGCACGAACGGTTTCAAACTCTTTCTCGTACCGCAGCGCGTCAATGTAGGCCGCAACTACCGGAATCGACGCGGCAAGCGTCGTCAGTTCTGCGTCTATTTTGGGAATCCGTGCCTGGGCTGTTTCAAAATCAGAGCGGAGTTCCACCGTCGACTTCTCGGGAAGAACAATTTCACGGGCACCCGGAGGCATACCGGCATGGAGCAGATCATCCTCGCCCCAGATCAGGCAACGAATATTCTTCTTGTCGCGGTTTACGATGATTGAACGCACGGATTCGGGAATCGCGGTGTAATCGTCAACAGACATTTCAAAGGGGAAAAAATAGATGCCTTTTTCAGCGAAGTAGTCAAAATCGGTCGGATCAATATCACCCCAGAGGGCAAAACGATCAAGCTCACGCCCGGTCCGCGCCATGATTTCATAGGCTTCCTTGCGTTCCTCCCGAAGCTGCAACACCTGTTCCACAATTTCGGACGCGTTGTTGGTATCGCCAGAATGTGAGGAACTTTTTCCGGTGTTCTTTCCCGCATATTCTCCAAGAACCGCCAGCGCCTGTTCCGCATCCGCAAGGGTACTGGTGAGTTTTTCAAGGGTTTCCGACTGTGCTTCCTGTTTTTCGATATGCAACACGCCGGTTTTTCGCAGAGCTTTCAGGGCGTCTTCCCGTTCGCGGTCAAGGACAACCAGGGTGACCTTTTTCATGGGTACAATCATTGGCGTCCCTCCTCAATTACCCGTTCAAGATTCTTTTTGGATATCTTTCCACGGACAACCGCGGCAACCTGCTGGTCGCCCAAATATACGGTAATTTTTTTGATATTCCCCCGGGTTTCGGGTATTTTCACTTTTTCAAAGAGGTTTACCCGCTGGGTGGTGATTCTCAGTTCTTTTTGCAACAGTTCAACCTGACGGTCCAGTACACGCGCCTCCAGGTCCAGCTCGAGCACCCGTTCCAGTTTTTCCGAAGCGGTATCGAGCCACAGGGGCTTTTCATAGAGGTCGTATTCCGCCCGGGAAAACTCGGCGCCTTCAAATACCGGAATCGACACACCGGCAATATTCCCGGTGGAAACACGCGTCTCCATAATCTGTACGGTATCGGGATCGAAGGCTTCAGCTTCTCCGAACACCGCTATCCAGCTCTCGAACGCCCGGTTCAGGCGGTCCCGTTCTGTGCGCAACTGCGCTGCCCGGGCCTCGATGGTCCTGATTTCGGTTTGGAGCTGTTGTTTTTTCAGCTGAAGCGTCGGTAAATACCGGAGGAAGCGTTTGAGGCTTTCCTTTTGCGACTTCAGTTCATTCTTCGTCAGCTTTACAGGCATCTCGTGTGTCCCTTAGTGTTTGGGCCAGAACTCGTTGATCAGATCACTCTTGATTCCGGTTTCAGCAGGCTGGAAGCATTCAGCCAGTATTTTCCATCCGGCGTCCAGCGCTCCCTCGAGAGGGATATTCACTGAAAGATCCATCATCTGTTTTTCGAACAGGATTCCGTATTTGAGCAGTTTGTTGTCCCACTCGCTCATCATGAAGCCCATGGACTTTTTTTCCAGGGTATCCTTGTACGCGGCATAAAGTTTGATCATGTTGTCCATGAGCGCGCGGTGATCGGCGCGGGTCTTGCCGTTTACGTTCTGTTTGAGGCGGGAAAGACTTCCGAACGGCTCGATACGGCCGTTCTTGAGGTAGAACTGTCCCTCGGTAATGTATCCGGTGTTGTCGGGTACCGGGTGGGTCACGTCGTCACCGGGCATGGTGGTCACGGCGAGAATGGTTACCGAGCCCGCGTCGTCAAAGTCGACCGCTTTTTCGTAGCGAGCGGCGAGCTGGCTGTACAGGTCGCCGGGATATCCGCGGTTTGAAGGAACCTGTTCCTGGGTAATGGCGATTTCTTTCATGGCGTCGGCGAAGTTGGTCATGTCGGTAAGAAGGACGAGAACGTCCTTTCCCTTTATGGCGAACTGTTCAGCTACGGCAAGGCACATATCCGGGATCATGAGGCATTCTACCGTCGGGTCGGCGGCGGTGTGGATAAACATGGCCGTACGGCTCATGGCGCCAGCGTCTTCCAGTGTATCCTTGAAGAAGAGATAGTCGTCATACTTGAGTCCCATGCCGCCAAGAACGATAACGTCTACTTCCGCCTGCATGGCTATGCGCGCGAGGAGTTCGTTGTAGGGCTCACCGGAAATGGAAAATATGGGTAGTTTCTGTGAAACGACGAGAGTGTTGAATACGTCGATCATGGGAATACCGGTACGGATCATGCGTTTCGCGATAATGCGTTTCGCGGGATTTACGGACGGCCCGCCGATGGGAACCATGTTGTCCTTGAGCGCGGGTCCTTTGTCGCGGGGTTCGCCGGATCCGTCAAAGATGCGTCCCATAAGGTTTTCCGAGAAGCTGACGCGCATTTCCTGTCCGAGAAAGCGGATGGTGTCTCCGGTTGAAACACCGCGGCCGCCGGCAAAGACCTGGAGTGATACGGTATCGCCGTCGAGTTTGTTCACTTCGGCAAGAGACGGTCCGTAGGCAGTTTGTATCTCGGCGAGTTCACCGTATTTTACGTTGTCCGCCTTTACGGTGATTACCGAGCCGTTAATCGATTCTATCTTGCTGTATATCTTTTTCATCTGTTACTCCGCAGTCCCGACCGGTTTGATCCTGCCGATCATTTTTTCCGCATGGGGATCCATTCCGTCTGATTTTTCGTCAAGCGCCGCAACAATTTCAGATTCAAGTTTCTTGAACTTGTCGCTCATCCACGGCGAATAGTTGAAGTCGAGGAAGAGGAGCCGGGTCGCGTTGAACCAGCGCCGGGCTTCTTCTTTATCAGTGAAGACAAAGTTTGTTCCCAGTGTTTGCAATATGAGTTTGAAGGTATACCGCTGGCGGTCAATCGACGCGGCTGCGTCTACTTCGTCGAACGAGTTTTGTTGTAGGTATACGGCGTCAAGGAAGTCGCCCTTCAGATAGACGATGAAGTCTTCCAGGCTGGTTCCTTCCTCACCGACAACCTTCATCATCTGTTCCACTTCGTTTCCGCGGCGCAGGTAGGACCGCGCGAAGGTTACGGCGGGTAAATCGATAACGCTGGGATACTTGCTCCAGGAGTCGAGCGGATGGATTGCCGGGTATTTGCGGGCGTCTGAGCGTTCGCGGGACAGTCCGTGGAAAGCGCCGACAACCTTGAGTGTCGCTTGTGTTACGGGTTCTTCGAAGTTACCGCCCGCGGGTGATACGGTTCCGCCGATGGTTACCGATCCGGTGGTTCCGTCGCGGAGACGTACAATGCCGGCACGTTCGTAGAAGGCGGCAATATAGGATTCAAGATACGCGGGAAACGCTTCTTCTCCGGGGATCTCTTCGAGACGGCCGGACATTTCACGAAGCGCCTGCGCCCAGCGGCTGGTGGAGTCCGCGAGGAGGAGAACGTCGAGTCCCATTTGCCGGTAGTATTCTGCCAGGGTCACGCCGGTGTATACCGACGCTTCACGCGCTGCTACGGGCATTGAGGATGTATTACAAATGATGATGGTTCGTTCCATAAGAGACTTGCCGGTCTTGGGATCGGTGAGCTCGGGGAACTCCTTGAGGGTCTCTACAACTTCACCGGCGCGTTCACCGCACGCGGCGATGATTACGATGTCTACATCGGCATGGCGGCTGGTGGTATGCTGGAGAACGGTTTTACCGGCTCCGAAGGGTCCGGGGATACAGTAGGTACCACCCTTCGCGACCGGGAAGAAGGTATCGATGGTTCTGCTTTGAGTTATCAGGGTCTCTGTCGGTTTCAAACGTTCCGAGTAACAATCGATGGCACGTTTTACCGGCCAGTTGAAGCTCATGGTCAGCGGGATTACTTTTCCCTGACTGTCCTTTATTTCCGCGATTGTTTCCTTGAGCGCATAATTTCCTGCGGGTTTTACGGATACGACCGTATAGGTTCCCAGCAGGGTAAAGGGTACCATTATCCGGTGGGTAAAGGTTCCTTCCGGCACGGTTCCGATGGTATCGGCGCGGACAACGGTATCGCCCGCCTTGGCAACCGGGGTGAAATCCCAGGTTGTCTCATCCGGAAGCGGGTCCATGTACAGTCCCCGCTCAAGAAAATAGCCGGCTTTTTCGGCAAGGTCCGGCAGGGGGTTCTGGAGGCCGTCATACACCTTGCCGAGAAGTCCCGGACCAAGTTCGACGGAAAGCATTTCACCGGTAAATTCGACCGGATCACCGACTTCGATACCTTTGGTAATTTCAAAAATCTGCAGCTGTGCGCGGTCTCCGCGAATACGGATGATCTCGCTTTTAAGTTTTTTGCCGTCAACTGTTACGTAGCCTACTTCGTTCAGGGTAACATCTCCGTCAAATTTGACGCTGATCATGTTACCGTTGACGGCGACTACCGTTCCTTTTGTATCCGTCATGCTTCTTCTCCAAGAATCTGGGTATAAATGCTTTCGTATGCATCCTGTCCCGCCTCAACGGTGAAGCGGTCGCCGCGTTCACGCAGGAGCAGGGTTAGTCCGTATATAAAAACCGCTTCCGAATCAAAGAAATGATTCCCGCGGAGTTCTTCAAGCCACTGCAGCCGGAGCTTCAGCAACTGCCGCTCGGCTTCAAGGGGATTTTCGAGCGATACGGCATTCCGCGCCGCCTGTGACACGGATACCTGCAGCGCGAGCGCTTCCGTTTCACCGGTGGTAATATGCACATTCCTGCTGATTTTCTGGCCGCGCAGCTTCGCAAGGTTCAATCTGAGAGACCGTTCCCGTTCAAACCACTCGTCAACAACGTCCGAACCGGTACGTTCCCCGGTTCGGGGCGGTTCGAGAGTGAGCTTGTCCAGAATTTTTATATCGTGCCGTGAAAGGTAGCGGGAGGCCAATTCCTTGTACTCTTGATAATTAACCGAGGGCTTCGCTGACGGAATGATTGCCGGCAGCTGTGCCATCAGAAAATAGTAATATGCCACGGATTACAGCTCCTTAGCGGCGGAATCGAGGAGTGTCGAAATTCTCGGATTAAGGTAGGCGGAGAAGAGATCCGCAACTGCTTCAGCCGAGAAATCGTAATACGCCCCGCCGTCCCGGGTTCCGATCCTGAATCCGCCGGGTATAGAATTATCTGTTTTCAGTTCCACACCGGAGGCGATTTCATCCTTGAGCGCTTTTGAAAGCGTGCCCTCAAGTGTATTGAGGTCTTTTTCATTGAGCAGTACCGAAAGCTCATTGGTTCCGGTTGTTTTGATCCACGCGTTGACCGCCTGGGGAATGAGTTCCGCAAGTACGTCCGGAGAATAAGCCGCAGCGGTTTCGCGGGAAATGAGTGCTGAAAGTCGTACTTCAACGGCATCACGGAAGGAAATGAGAATATTCCGTCCGGCCTGCCGGATGGCAGCTTCTGCCGCCTTTTCAAGCCGGTCAGATTCAGTCTCCGCTTTCGCGACTATGTTTTCCGCTTCTTTTTTCGCCGATTCCAGTATCGAGGCCGCTTTTTCATTGGCTTTTTGTATAATGTCTGCAGCTGCTGCTTCCGCAGACTCGACACCGTCTTTTTTAATCTTGTCGACCAGTTCCTGTAACTGAACGTCCATAATCACCTCTCCAGATATAGTGTTCAAAAGTATCGTGCGGTACTAAAAGTCAAAGTGCCAGATGGTTTCATGCCGGTAGCGGTCGCCCGGAAGCAGGATTGAGTCCGGGAACGACGGCTGGTTGGGCGAGTCGGGGAAATGCTGGGTTTCAAGACAGAACGCCGCATTTTTATCGTACACGGCTCCGTTTTTCCCCGCCACGCCGGACAGGAAATTGCCGGTGTAAAACTGTACTCCCGGCTGGGTTGAATATACGGTCATGGCGCGGCCGGAAACGGGGTCGTACACACCGGCAACCGGATTCGGCGTATCTCCCGCGCGGTTGATTTCCCAGTTGTGGTCATACCCGCCGGGAACCGCTTCAATATCCTTCCCTATTTCCTTGGGGGACCGGAAGTCGAACGGGGTACCGGCAACGTCGAGAACTTCACCGGTCGGAATCGCGTTGCCATCAACCGGCACATAGCGGTCAGCGAATAACTGCACGGTTTGTCCGAGGATTGAACCGGAGTCATGGCCGCCCAGGTTAAAATAGGTATGATTGGTCAGATTGACCGGTGTGGGCGCATCGGTTTTCGCGGAATAGGAGATGACGATGTCATTATTCGCAGTCAAGGCGTACTTGATCTTCATGTCGAGTGTTCCAGGGAAGCCCTGTTCACCGTCGGGGCTTGTGCGGTAAAAGACCACACCCGCTTCCTTGCGGTTGGAAAACGGTTTGGATTTCCACACCATCCGGTGGTAGCCCCGGCTGCCCGAATGAAGGCAGTTTCCGTTGTCGTTCTTGTCCAGGGTATACTCTTTCCCGGCAAGAGAGAACGTTCCCCCGGCTATGCGGTTGGCGAAACGGCCGACGAGACAGCCGAAAAAAACCGGATTCGCGATGTACGATTCAAGAGTCGAATAGCCGAGGGCGATGTCTTCAGGCTTTCCCTGCTGATCCGGCACCACAATACTGGTAATGATGCACCCGTAATTGGTAACGGAAAAAGACATATTCCGGTTTGTTATGGTGTACAGGGATACTTTCCGGCCGTTTGACAACATGCCGAAGGTTCGTTTCCTGATTTTCATGCAGAACTCCTGAAGAAAGCGATTACATTCAGTTTAGCTGAGAGTACCCGTATTTGCAAGTACACAATGTTGCCAATGAACTGTTTTTGGGGGTATAGTACCCGAAGGAGTGAGCGGTGGAAAACATGTACGACCGACTGGGCGACATTTTACGTGACCGATTGGCGAACGATGATGATCCGTTCGACAGCTGGAACCCCCATCAGGGACGCGGCCGACGTGCCGGCAACGCAAAACAAAGAAAACCCGCGCCAATCCGGGCGGCGGCTCCCGAACGTGTCGAAGTTCCTCCCGAGCTTGTTGAAGATTTCAGGATTCTCGGGCTTCTTCCCGGTGTAACTCCGGGTGAATGCCGCGACGCATGGAAACTGCTCATGAAAAAACATCATCCTGACAAGAACAATCAGAGCGGAGAAGCTACCCGCATTACAACCCGGATAAACAATTCCTACAACCGCATCATTCACTGGTACAAGACCGGGGAACTTACCTAGGACTGCAGCGGGACTTCATCACCGTACTCATCAAGTTTCCGGTGCAGGGTCTTCCGTCCTATTCCCAGAACCTCGGCTGTTTTACTCTTGTTGCCGTTTTGTGCCGCAAGTGTCTGCAGTATTATTTCCCGCTCGGCGTCCGCCATGGTTGCACCGACAGGAATGGTAATAGCGGGAATTTCGTCCATTTCCCGTATCGACGGGGGCAGTTCATCAAGGGTTATTACCGTTCCGGTGGTCATGACTACCGCGCTTTCAATACAGTTCCGCAACTGTCGTACGTTTCCCGGCCAGTCATACGCGTACAGTGCCTGGCGTGCCTTGGGATCGATATTCTCGATAACCTTGCCGTTTTCTTCGGCGAATTCCTTTACAAACGCGCTTATCATGAGCGGCAGATCATCCTTGCGTTCCCGCAGGGGCGGCACATGAATCCGTACTACATTGAGCCGGTAGAAGAGATCCTCACGGAACCGCCCCTCGGCGATTTCCTTTTCAAGGTCACGATTTGTGGCGGTTATGACCCGCACGTCGACCTCGATGGTGTCCTCTCCCCCTACCCGTTCGAACATTTTTTCCTGCAACACGCGGAGAATTTTTATCTGTACCGACTGGTTTATCTCGCCGATCTCGTCCAGAAAAATGGTGCCACCGTGGGCCAGTTCAAACCGGCCGCGTTTCCGTGAAACCGCCCCGGTAAACGCGCCTTTTTCATGCCCGAACAACTCGCTTTCCAGAATGTTTTCGGCAAGAGCCGCGCAATGCACCTTGATGATCGGATTATCTTTTCTCGTGGAGAGATTGTGCAGGGCATTCGCGATGAGCTCCTTGCCTACCCCGCTTTCACCGGTTATCAGTACGGACGCCCTGGTCGGTGCGACCCGTTTTACCACGTCGAAGAGTTTGAGCATTGAAGGACTCTTCCCGATGATGTGTTCGAAACTCTTCCGCTTCTCGGCCTCCTGTTCCAGCTCACGGTTCTGAAGGACGAGTTCGCGGCTCTGCAGGGCACGTTTGACGAGGAGGGAAAGCCGGTCAAGATTGAGCGGCTTTGTCAGAAAGTCATAGGCGCCGGAGCGCATCGCTTCAACGGCGTTCTCAACGGTACCGTGCCCGGTAAGAACGATAACCGGAATTCCCGGTGTTTCGGTGGTAATGCGGCGCAGGACTTCTTCCCCGCTCACGCCGGGCATCCTCAAATCGGTTATCACCAGATCAACCTCGTTATTCAGTGCGAGGGAGAGTCCGGTGGTACCGTCTTCGGCCAGGAGCACTTCATACCCGTCCAGTTCGAGGGCCGCCTGCAGACCGGTGCGGATGTTCTTTTCGTCGTCAATTACCAGTATCGTAAATTTCACGAGCATCACTCCTCGTACTCAAGCATTTTCTGGGCACGGCGGTATATGGGCAGTTGAATCGTAAAACGGGTTCCAAGCGATGGACGGGACTGGACGGTAATATCGCCGCCGTGGCCCTTCACCACCTTGTAGACCATGGTGAGACCGAGTCCGGTTCCGTCTATCTTGGTCGTAAAGTACGGTTCGAATATCTTGTTCAATACCTCGTCTGGAATACCGGTTCCGGTATCTTCCACCGTTATGCGTATGGTCTCATCATCAAACCGGGTCGCAAGGCGTGCAATTCCGCCGCCTTCCATGGCAGCCTTGGCGTTCTTGAGCAAATTGATGAGCATTTGGCGCAAGAATCGCTCGTCGCCCTGTATCTGTGGAATATCCTTCACGAGGTCCAGATCGATGCTTATGCCGGCCTGTTCAAACTCACCGGCCAGGAATTGCGCCAGATCCTGTATAAGCTCATTGATGTTCAGCGCGGTAAATTCAAACGAAATTGGCCGAACCGCAAAAAGGAAGTCCACTACTATCTTGTTCAGCCGTTCCATCTCCTCGTCAACGACATCCAGGTATTTGCAGATGGAACAGGTATCCGCGCCGGTAAGACGCTCAACCGCTTTGCGTACCAGTTGTACATGTATACTGATCGATCCGAGCGGATTCTTTATCTCGTGGGCAACGTTTGCCGCGAGATTGGTCAGGCTCGCCAGGCTTTCAAGTCGCCGGTTTTTCAACTCTTCCTTTTTCTTGTCCGTTATATCATCAATCATGATGATAGTTCCGCGTACCTGCTTGCTTTTAACGAGCGGCATGACACTGAGGCTGAGGATCTTCGGAGTATGTTCATCGTTCAGGGGAAATTCCCGTGCGGTGACCGTTTCTTTTTTTTCTATGGTTTCTTCCACGAACGCCGAGATTTCCGGATCATGAATACAGGCCCACACCGGTCGTTCCTGATAATCATGATAGTCCATGGGAAGTATCCGGGTCGCGGCTTTGTTGTTCTGTACGACCACATGGTAGGCATCGCAAATGAGAAGACCGGTCCCGAGAGAATCCAGCACGGCATCGAGCATTTCGTATTCTTCGGTTATCATGGTGAGAAGACTCTGTATCTGCTCCCCGTTCATCCGGGATGTTTTTTGCAAAGCCCGCCTGATAAACTCTCTCATAAGGCGTTTCGCATCTCCACGGACAATTTCTCAAGAGCAGCTACCGGCGAAAGATTATAGGTATCAACCACCAGCAGCGCCTCCCGTAGTCCGGAATTCCATTCGGCATAAATACGACTGTCCCGCGGAGACAGGGTCTGTTCACGAAGGGCCCGTGAAAAAATCGCCGTTACAGACACCAGGAAACGTCTCCAGATGCTGTCCGGCTTGCACTTGTTGAGAGACGCTACAAGATCGGTAATGGTTTCGGAACGGTCTCCTGTTTGTTCGCCGGCCAGCACCGACTGGATGCTCTCCGGGGGTATTCGGCCCGCCGTTTGCGCTTCACGAAGCACGAGCTGTACAAAACCGGCCGCTGTTTCTCGTATTTTTTCCGGCGGAACCGGGAGGAAGCGGGAGAAATACTGATCGAGTGTTTCGTTTTCCAGGGGAGTGTCATGAAACACACGGGTTATGACCGATTGTTGAACATCCATGGGCCGGGAAATGAAACCGTAGGTACGAACCCGGGACAAAATGGTCGGCAGGATGGCCCCGCGCCGGCTTGTAGTCAGAATGAATACGACATCTCGGGGTGGTTCTTCCAGAATCTTGAGAAAGGCGTTCCGGGCGGAATCCTGCATCCGGTCGGCCCTTTCAATGATGACTATCTTCTTTTTCCCGTACGGCGCGAGATGTGACCAGGAAGCGATTTTACGGATCATGGACACGGGAACAGCCTCGTACATGGTCCCTGTTTCGAGTTTTTCGGCCTCGTTTACAATGGACGCGACTTTCTTTTCAACAACGGCAGTCTCCGCAGATCCCGCTGTCAGCAGCTCAAAATCTTCCAGATCCTCGGCAATGCTTCCCAGCGATGAAATGGACCGTGCATACCGTGTTTCATCGCCCTCATACATTGCCGGGTCGAAACGGAGCACGAGTTTCCTGACAGACCGGATAAAAAGAAACCGGGACGCCGCCTGTCCATTCCTGAGAAAAGCCTGCGAGGCTGCGCGGATTTCCGGAAGACAATCCTTCGGTCCGGCAAGCAGGAGATCGGGGTGTATAAGAAGTCGGTGCTTTTGACATGATGCGCAGGGACACGTCCATTCGGCACTCCCTGCAAGACAGGACAATATCCGGGCGGTTTCTAGCGCAGCAGTTAATTTGCCGGAAGCGCTTTCACCCGAAAAGAGGATGGACGGAGGGAGCTTGTCCGTCCTGATATCCTGTACAAGAAGATTTGACGCCGGCTGTGCCAGCAAATTTTCATACATCCCGGTCCATCTCCTCCTCCGGTTAATCAGTTTCCGTTGATTAAAACCGGTATAAACTCTGTGCCGGTAAACACCAGGGGTTTGAAAACCTGATACAAAAGGCTCCCCCGGGTAAAACCCGTGCTGTCAAACCATGGTTGTATTTCCAGGAGTACAATGATCAGCAAAACGACGAGCAGACCTTCCACAATACCCAGAAAAAATCCCAGCGCCTGGTCAAGGTTCTTCATGGTTTCACTTTCAAAAGCGCTTCCAACAATCCGTTGAATGGTTTTTACCAGGAGATACAATACCAGAAATATCACCAGAAATGAAACCAGTCCGGGGAAGGTTTCCACGCCGATAATCTTTTCCACATGGGGTGCGAGTTGCTTGTAAAAAAGCACCGCACCGATCCCGCCGAGAATGATCGCCGCTTTGGAAAAAAACTCCACCACGAACCCAGTTCTGGTTACCTTGATGATGAAAACGAGCATGATGATGAGCATTACGGTATCGAACGCGGTAATGCTCATACGGTACCCTCAGGATTGAATTCGGCGATATATCGTGCAATGATTTCCGCAGCCTGGCGGGTACCGAGACTCTTCGACGCGGCAGCCATTGCCGTAAGGCGTGCGGAATCGTCAAGTAGATCCCGGACAGTGTTCAGCAAATTCGCCGCAGTGGCCTTTTCACCTGCAAGCACAACCGCCGCTCCCCGGTTTTCAAAATACCGGGCATTGTCAATCTGGTCTCCCCGGGAACTACCCGTATCAAGGGGTATGAGTACCATGGGTTTTCCGGCAGTAGCGCATTCCCACACCGAGTTTGCTCCGGCACGAGAGACAACAATATCCGCGGAAGCGAGCACATGCGCCATTTCCCTGCGAATAAATCCAAAAGACCGGTACCGGCCGCCCGGAATTTCTCGTTCGAGCAGCTCGCAATCGTTCCGGTTTCCTGCTCCCGTCTGGTGAACAACGAAACAGCGCCCGCATAATTCACGGGCAATTTCACATAACAATTCATTAATTTGACGGGCACCGAGTGATCCGCCCTGAACAAAAACGACGGGCACCTCCGGATCGGTACAACCGGTATAGGCCCGGCCTGCATCAGGGTTCCCTGCGTAAAACTCGCTTCGCACCGGATTTCCGGTGCATTGAATGCGTGCCCGATAGTTGCCGGGAAAATACGCCGCGGTTTCTTCATAGGAAACAAGGATCATTTTCGCGACACGGCTGTTCAGACGGGTCGCAAGCCCCGGGGTAAAATCACATTCATGGGTTATAACGGGAATGCGCAACAGGAAAGCGGCGAAACAGGGCGGTACGCTGACAAAGCCGCCCTTTGAAAAAACGAGTCGGGGACGGAGTCTCCATAACCGGTACAGGGAGACAAAGAAACCGGCGCCGATTCTGAACAAGTCCAGGACGTTGAGTACACTGAAATACCTCCTGAGTTTGCCCGAAGGTATTCCGTAAAAAGTCAGTCCGGCTGACTCGACAATCCCGCGATCAAGCCCCCGGGAAGAACCGAGCCAGACACAGCGGAGTTCAGGATGATTTTTTTCAAGAAATTCTGCTATTGCCAGCCCGGGAAAAATATGTCCCCCGGTTCCACCGCCGGCAAATACTATGGTGTCCATGAGGGAAGTGTATCATGAGCGAGGCGTATTGAAAAGCGCAAGCAGTTTCTCATTCTTGAACAGATTCGCATATCCGGAGGCAGACATCCCCAGATGGTCTTTTATTTCCGGATCAGCACCGTAACCGTACAGGAGCCGGGAAAGAATCTCGTCTCCCCTGCCCGCGGTAATAATGAGGGCGGTCTGGCCGTCCTTGCTCGCGAGATTAACGTCGGCTCCGGCCTCAAGCAGTATCCGGCAAATTTCTTCATTCCCTTTGAGAACCGCGTCCATGAGCGGTGAATATCCCCGATCCGCTGAAAGATCATTGATTCCGGCCCCCGATTCGGCAAGCAGGCGGACCAGTTCGGGATGTTGTGAGCGGACCGCAAGGGACAGCGCCGCCACTCCGCGGGCATCCCGCAGTTCCGGACTGAATCCCGCTTCAAGAAAGAGTCGCGCGGATTCGATATCTCCCGATACCACCACGGATAAAAAACTTTCAGGGAAGCAACTGATTCCCCGCTCAAGCAAGCGTTCCTTCGCACGACGTATTTTATCTTCTTCATTGAAACGGATCTTTTCTGAAATCATGAATGACTCAAAGGTATCTGCGGTCAACACTGTTGCCAGATGAATAAAGGGATCATTCTTGTCCATTGCCCCTTCAGTATCGAGAAGCAGGAATCGCAAACCGCGCCCGAGGCAGAACCCCGAATAAAAATGATAGTATCTTCGTGAAACTTCATCCGAGGCATAGAAAAAGAGGACATGGGTGCTTTCGGGCGGCAGAATTATCTGTACAGAAGTGTCATCGGCTGAGGAGTTTCTGGTGGAGGTATCAATGTAGATAACGCGCAACCCCTGCTTCTCCATGGTAGCGCCTATGCTTCGGGCAGTGTCGGCATTTATTTTTGAATGGAACAGTGCGATTGTCATACCAGTATTGTCGGACAGGAAACGATAAAACGTGAATGGCATAAAAAAAGCCGGCTGACAGCGAATGTCGGCCGGCTCTGTGTGCCGTCGGACAGAATTGAACTGTCGACACATGGATTTTCAGTCCATTGCTCTACCAACTGAGCTACAACGGCGTTGCATGATTTTTATATCGTTTTAGGGAAAAAAAGTCAAGCGGTTAGAGGAAAGAAGGAACAACCAGAACGAACTTTTCAGCCTCACGATCCTTTCCGGGAATGGTTTCATAGTATCCCCGGCGGACTTTTTTTCGGATATGACACTGTACCATGTTGACATCGGATACAGACAGAATGTCGTCGCAGAGAATTACACGCGGACCAAATGCATAGGCAACCCTGATAAGATGTTGCCCGGCGACACCGGAGTCGAGCGATTGAACCTGGAATTCCGGTATTCCATGAACGACACCCTCTGTTTCAAAGAATACAAAGGGAATGGTAAATCGGGAATCACCGGTAGAGCCTTCGTCGGAATCGCTGAGCTGATCCGTGGTATCAACAAAAGAGCGGCATTCCGCAAGCAGAGCACGGTATTCCAGGAGCAGGGAAAGCAGTTGGCTTCGCGACTCGTATACTTTGTGCAGGGGCAGTGCGTGCGGTACTGAAATGCTCCGGTCAGTATGCAAAACAGCGGTGGAAAGGTACTGTCGTCCCTGGTCCGGGGTTATCTCTTCAATTACGGCATTAGGAACAGTTTTGTGCATAATACCCGAGAATACATCCGGAGAGGCTCCTGAAGCGCAAATTATCGAAAGATAGTGCAGATTCTCGTCATTTTGCACGATGGCATCGATTACGACCGATCTGCTTTCAATAAAGCCCAAAAGGACGCGCATTCGGGTGTTTCCAGCCTCGGGAGACAGATAGGGTGCGCGGTTTCCGTACACACCTACCCGGTAAAGCCACTCTCCACAGCTTTGCGCGTGATCAAGAACGGGAAAATTGTCAGTTTCATAACACTTTTCTGTCGATACCATCTATTCGAGTATCGACATTCTGGCTAAAGACTTGAATCATTCATCGTGAGTATCAGGTCAACTTCTCCCTGGGATATACCGAGCGTCTTTGCAATTATCTCCGGAGAAATATCCTTTCGTGCCATCTGGATAGCCCGTTCCCGGACCGGTATTTCCGGCTCAATCTGACTCTCACGGCGTGATATGCGGGGTTTTGTATAAATGATTACCGGTTCGGTTTGTTCAGGGGTTTGTTCAGGTGTTACTTCAGGAGCCGGTATTTCGGGCAAGGTCTTTCTCTTTGATTCCTCACGGTCAGCGAGCAAAATCCTCCGGTCCGCTTCGTCCATGAGTTCACGGAGTCCCCGTATACGGTCTTCAAGAATCGCGACATCGCGGTCAGTTTCCCTGCCCAGATCCATAATGAGCCGGTCTATTTCACTGCGTATATCACCCAGAATACGCGCAGATGAAAACCGGTCTTTAAGTCGTATGAACGCGGCAAACAGTACAACAAGATTTATGATGAGAAGTATCAATGCGGCATACAATAAGGCGTTCATACGTCAACCTGAAATATCGATATGCGATCCGAGATCGGGATCGCGGATTACTTCCCGGGTATCCGACTCTTCCGGAGGGGTATTGTCCTGTTGACGGCCCTCGGGTCCAGATCGGGAATCGTTCGCAGTGTCGCCCGAAGAATCCTTCCGTTCCCGGACGATACCCGTCCCCTCTTCTCCTGCCTCGGCTTCCTGAACGGTAGTCACCTTTTTCTGGGCGTCTTCCCGGTTTCGGGCAAGTTCCGCCTCCCGCGCGTTT
>MWCL01000050.1 GCA_002070025.1 Spirochaetes bacterium ADurb.Bin215 | reverse complement strand
TCGTTCACGAAGGCGTCGGTGCGGACAATGTCGCTGTCCTTCTGAAAGTTCGCGAGGAAGCTCGTATCGATCCAGACCCGTCCCGCGCCCGCCGCGAAAAGAACCAGCAGGAGAAGTCCGGCGACAACGATTACCGTTGCACGGGCAAAGAGAAACGAGGTATATCGGGTTGCCCCGGTAGCCAGCGGGATTCAGGTTTGGCGGAAC
This sequence comes from Spirochaetes bacterium ADurb.Bin215, assembly GCA_002070025.1. GTDB lineage: Bacteria > Spirochaetota > Spirochaetia > Treponematales > Treponemataceae > Teretinema. The sequence continues at coordinate 17,849 of MWCL01000050.1, read as the reverse complement.
CGGCGCTTTTCAGTTTCGCGGGTCGGGGTACTCCCAAAAGCCGTATGGATGCGGGAAACAGCAACAGCGCTCCCGCCATTTCCACCAGCACTCCCGCCGCGGTGAACATGCCGAAATACCGGACCGGCAGAACCTCGCTCGTCATGAGCGAAAGGAATCCGACGGCCGTCGTTATGGAGGTCATGATAACCGGTCGGGTCATGTCCTTCATGGTCCGGGAAATGAGCGCCTCGCGGTCAATAGCCGGATCTTCGCGGACAAAGGACTGGATCGTGTTATGGAGATGAATCCCGTCCGCCACACCGATGGCAATGAGCATGACCGGTATCATGATGCTCACGGTATACACCGGTATGCCGAGCCAGGCCATGCCGCCGAACGCCGCCAGCGTACCCATGGTCACAATGATCATGTTGATGGCCGTACTCCGCACCGATCGCATGATGATGAGTAGCAATACAATCATGATGCCGAAGACAAGCGGCGCCATGCGGGCCATGTCTTTCGGGCCGAGGCGGGTCATTTCTCCCTCTACCACCGGGCGCCCGGCGATGTGAATGGTTTCCGGGCCGCTTTGCTCATGCGCGAACTCCTGCAGGCGGCGGTAGAAATCCGGAGAGAATGCGTCGTCGGCAATCTCGGCGATGATGAGGGACGACCGACCGTCATCGCTTACCAGTTTGCCCTGAATCATCCGGTTCCCCCGGACGGCACGCTCCAGCGCGGACAAGGCCTCGTCGGAAGAAGGCACCTCGTCGTAAAAGGATTCAACGGTCAGACCCCATTCGTCCGCAGTAATGTTCTCGGCGGTATGGAGCGAGGTAATGGCCTCCTCGTCAATTTCGGGAAAACGATCAGCGAGCGATACGGTTATGTCCCGGATTTTTTCGAGCGTGCCGGAATTGTATACCGTGTCGGGGTGCTCAACCGCGATCAGGATCGCGTCTTCAATCCCGAACAGTTCCTCCGCTTCGTCGCTGTAGACAAATGCGGGATGATCCGACGGCATGTATTCGTCAAGATCGGTTTCAAGGCGTGCCCCGGATTTGATTCCAACCATAAAAAACACGGCAAACGCCGCAAAAGCGAACACGACCAGCGCGGCCTGCAGCTTGCTCCATCTTCGATTCAAGATTCTCTCCTCGCGATATAAGTTATCGATCACTAACTTTCATGCTAAAAAAATTATTCTTTCAGCAATGTGGTCAACACTCCGGCCACCCGTTTTTTCTCATCCACGAGCCGTACCGCACCGCCGCTGAGACTGCTACGGGTTATGGTTACCCGGACACAGCCCATGACGACAAGCGAAAGACTTTCCGCGGGTATATCGGCACGGATTGCTCCGCGCTGTTGCTGCGCGCCAATCGCCCGCGCGAGAGTTTTGGCGTTTCGGGTAATCATGTCAAACACGCGGTCTTTCAGCGCGGGCTCCGCGTGGAACGCCTCTTCCGAGAAAAGAAGCGGTGCCAGGGTTTCACGCCTGCCGAGGGTGTCAAACAATTCCCCGATAAAGGTCTCCAGCGGATTCTCACCGGTCATGGTTTCCAGCGCGGTAAAATGCCCGACAACTGCTTCCTGGAAATCATCCAGAAGGCATTCGAGAAGCGCCAGCTTGCTGGAGAAATGACGATACAGAGCCGGTTCGGACACCCCTACTTCCTCTGCAACACGACGAACGGTAAGACCGCTGAATCCGCTTGCTTCAATAACACGTACCGACGCGTCGAGAATTTCCTGTTGCCGGTTTGTCCGTTCCATGCCGTTCCTCCGTACTATGCTGTATGGCCGGTAGTCAGCCAGTCAGTTAGTTATCTATCACTAACATAGCGTACCGGAACCTGATTGACAATATAAAAAGAAAACTTTTCTACCATTCTATCTGGAATGACAAGCCGAACACGAGAGATTTTTCCAGATTCAGCGGTTCGCCGTCAGCGAGTTTCCAGGCTACCCATCCATGGGGGGAAAGGCGCACCGGAAGCATGGGAACCGGAAGAAGGGTAACCACGGCCCCTGCCTTGAGAACGAGGGAGTTTACAAACCGGATACCGGGAGCGATCGGGGTTCCGGGAGGTTCACCGGCGGCATCAGCGTCGTCGCTGTCATGGACCGCGCCCCGCCAGGCAAGAATGCCGAAGAAGCGGTTCCAATACACATGAGACAGGGGTTTTTGAATCTCCGCCGAAAAAAAACAGAATTCCGCTTCTCCGCCGGCGATCCACTGATGATAGCCAGTGTCGTCGTCCGCATATTCCACCGCAGCGGCGGATGCCCAGGGAACGGTATTGAACGCAAATGAAGACCCGTCAATATCCATCCCGGACTCGTCACGGGCGCCGTAGAGCGTCATACGAACCGGGAAGGCCGTTCCCGTCGACGCGCGGAATACCGCGTCGTAGCGGAATTCGTTTTCCGGCAGAGCGGCCTTTGCGGAAACAGTGAGCGACACACCCCGGCCAAACAGTTCCCGGGGAAGCCGGTCCCGATTCATGAGCGAAAGGCTTAATCCGGGTATAAACAGGCCTTCTTCATACGGCCATTCATACGCGCTTGCCGCGCCGGGACGGGGCAACGCCGCCCAAACCGCTTCAAAGGACGGCTCAATCGCATAGCGTATCCGCTCTCCGCCGATACCCCGGACAAAGGACAGCGCGGCGGAACCGCGTGTTTCCCGGTAGGGATACCGGAATGAATCATTGGTGAAAAACTCGATCCCGTCGGTCATCCGGACTGTAAGCGGAGCACCCGGAACAAAGGAGACCCAGGTTGCGTCCACCTCGCCGAAATTCTCGCGGGCGTCGTACGCGGCAAACAGGAGAAAGACATTCATGTCCGTGGGAGTTCCCATATAGGTAACGATACCCCCGCCGTCGAGGCGGAGGGTTGATCCGGTCGACCGGATCAGGGGAACGGGAAACCACAAATCAAGCGGATTGAGCCAGGAACAGGGAGAATAATCTTTTTCCTCAAACCGCACAGGGAACGCGGGGGCATCGCTGGAATCAGGGGTATCTCTGGAAACGGGGGCATCGCGGGAATCGGAAACCGCTGCCTCCCCGTCAGCCGGGCCGACGGTTCTGGAAACAAAGGAAAGCGGATACCGCTCAACCATTTCGCCGGAGTCCGCTTCAGGGTATCCGGCAAGCGCGTCGGTTCCGGAAAACTGCGCCCGGTATACCACACGGGTCCCGCAGCGGACCGGAGAGAAAACCCCGCCGGAATAGTTTGTTCGATCGAGAATAAGTTCGCCCTGTCCATCCTTGCCCAATTCTATCCGGGCGAGTTTGTAGAGCCCTTCGCCGTCATGGTACGAAAAAAGGAGTTCATCCGGCCCGGCGGATAGACCGCGGATGTGGGACCATAGATGGCTGTCCAGGTATTCTCCCGCGGAGACGATCGAAACGCTTTCTGTTTCCGCGTCATAGATCCACAGGGAGCGAATGCCACGTTCCGCCGCGATAACGGCGATACGAGAGGAGTCAAGCGGAACCGGGTTGGAAAAAAGGAGTTCCGGACTTCCGGACAGAAGAACGCGCGGGGTGTCCGGGTCTTCGTAGTACACCAGACGGCTTGCATGCCCGTCATGGGAAAGACCCACAATTCCGTCACGGAAATACGCGGCCGCGGTACTATCGCGCCAAATGCGCCCGGTTTTTTTTCCGGTCTGTACGTCATACTCACGAACTTCCGCGTCAACCAGGGAGCCCCGGGTTCTGAAACCCGAAACAAGAAGCCGGGTCCCGTCCGGAGACAGGGCAATAGTCTCACTTTCAGCGTCAACTTTCAGGACTGTTTCGGAACGACCGGTTTCCGGGTCAAGGGCGTATACCCGCCGCGTATACCGGTCCAGAAAAAAGACGCGGTCAGTTCCTGCGGCAACTGAAAGAATCATGCAATCGTCCCCGGTGAGCATTCCATCGTCATTATCGATTATTCCGGGGATTTTAAAGCTGGCGGCAAAATCGCTCCAGGCCTCAAGAAGCGGCATCTGATAGACCCGTTCAAACGCCGCGTAAAATCCCGAACGCGTATACCACAGTGAAATTCGGGGAGTGGTACCCAGCTCCTGCCAGAGTTTCGCATACAGGGGCATGCCGTATTTTTTTTGCAGCCAGGCGGAAAACATGCCGCCATACTCATAATAGGCGCGTGCAAACGGCGGATGATCCCAGGTGTCGGAGGCCTGCACGGGAGACAAAAACGTGCCCTCGTAGGCCGCCTGGGAAAGACGGTGATGAACCAGCGGATCGTTTGCCCGACCGAAACCGCTGCGGCTTTCAAAACTGACCGTTACCCCCTCCACCATGAACATTGGCGCCGAAAGCGCGGCCGGCATGACCCAGCCGCCGAACAGACGGTTCAGTTTCTTGAAAAAGGACGACCGCGTGGCAAGGGAGACGACATGGACCAGTTCGTGAACAAAAAGACTCTCCAGCGAATTCCGGTAGGCAACAAATTCCACATCGGGTGGAGCATCATACAGGACAATGTGCGAATACGGAAATGAGCTCATGTATCCATTAAACTGGTCGGTGAAGGGCGTAAGGGTAACCGGGATGCGTTCGTCAAAAGGAATACCGAGGAGGGTAGTAATATCCTCAAGATGCTTTTCCGCGATACCGGCGAGGTATTCAGCGCCCGGTCGGGATTCCTCGGGAAAGATGATATCAAAATGGTCTGTCGCGATAACGCGGAGCGAATGCCCGGCAACCAACGTTTGCGCCCCGACAAGCGAACCGCACACCAGAAACAAACCCGCGATGAGCGAACGGAACAGGTTAGAGAATGTATTCACTGAGCAATCCGGTTATGACTGAAACCATGCTGATAACCGCGAGTACCGGAGCGAGAATCCGCACCGGAATCAGCGATGTAATGACGCCAAATCCCGCGGAAACAAGCACGGAGTACACAGGGAAAAGCCAGATAAAAAAAAACGATACTGCAGCACCCGTAAAGTAGAGCAACAGATACAGGGGAATCAACACGAGCTGGGTAAGGCAAATTGCCGCCAGCACCGACCCCGAATCGCCGGTTGTTCCTGACGGAAGGGAAATGAGCAGGTGCCCCGTAAAAAGAAAAACAATCCCCGAGACTATCCACGCCGGATGAAACACACCCAGAAAAACCAGAATTATGGCCGGAACAGCTACAACGGTAAAGGATACCCCGAAGCGGGCGAATGCTCCAAAACCGGGCTTTCCCCGCTTGTTCCGGGCAAGCGCATCAACAAGAAACGCGAGAACAATGGCGCAAAAAAGAAAAAAGGCGCCTCCTGCAAGCCGGCTCCGCAGAAAACAACGGAGCGAAAGCAAACCGGCCGCAAAAACAGGCGCGCCATACAAATACAACATCAAGTCGTACCGGTTCCAACCGTCATGGGTAGTATCGTTCATAATTCCTCCGAAGCTTTTTGTATTCATGGACAATTATACCATCATACCAAAAAAACGGCGACAATCACCACAGGAGTCCTTATTTTCGCACAATTGAGCGCTAGTATATACGTATGACACTTACGCTGACCATTCAACAGGCAATTACCCTTTTTGGCGGATTCTTCGCGCTCGTTATCGCGGTCGGACAGTTGTCAGGTAAAAATAAACAGTTGAACAACTATATTCTTGCCGGTATGCTCCTCTGTTTTTCCTGTACGAGCCTTCTTCGCGGATTTGCGATCCCCCATGGAGGTTCAACCATTTTCCACTTTTTGCGCATTACCAACATCGCAACCTAGGTATTCGTTTTTTCCTCGCCCGAACACGCATCCCCGCCGGTGGTTCCCCTCATGTCGCAAATTTGCGTTGTATGGACCATGGTTTTCGCGGGCATAGTCATATTCCGGACCGTGCGGATTCTCGGGTCCATGAAGCGGGAAAAACGAAAACCCATCCGTTTTGCCCTCGTATTCATCCTTGCCGCATTTTTCCTTTATGGACTCGATACCCTGGATCGCTATTTCAAGATAGATACAAAAGACGAAGTTGTCTCCTTTTCAACCATTCTCATTGTCGGGTTCTTCATACTGAGCAACCGGTACTCGTTTTTTTTGAAAGTATTCACCGAAGAAGCGAAACGGATCAAATACGAAAATTCGTGTATCCGCGGTCTTGATGTGGAAAACCTGGTACGTCACCTGAAAAAACTCATGGAAATTGACAAACTATATCGCAACGAAGAATTGTCTCTCGCGAGCCTTGCCGACGAGCTGTCCATATCTCCGCATCAACTCTCCGAGCTCCTCAACACCCAATGCCGGAAACGCTTCAACGAATACATCAACCAGTACCGGATAGCGGAAATACAAACTCGTCTCATTGAAGAACCCGATCAGCCTGTTCTCAATCTGGCTTTTGACGCCGGATACGACTCGTCATCGACCTTCTATACCGCGTTCCGTAAAATTACCGGACAAACCCCTACCGTGTACCGGAAAAAGCGTCTTCAATAAATTCTTTTTTTGCGCAGAATTCTGGCACCGTCCGAAGGGACAACCGGCCGTACGCGGACGGTCAATCCGTGCCGGACACATGCCCCGGTAATTCCCTGTTCAAGGCGGTCAATATCCCCGGCGCGGGCAAGAACGATGAGACTCCCGCCCCAGCCTCCGCCGGAAAGACGCGCGCCCGGCGCACCGGCTTCCTTCGCCGCCGAAACGGCGAGATCCAGCTCCTCCGCCGAGTTCTCGAACAGGGTTCTGGACGACTCATGCGACTGATACATGAGATCGCCGAAAGCCTCAAGGTCCCCGCTCTTCAGGGCCTGCACACCCCGGGCCACCCGGTCGATTTCACCGATCACATGAGCCGCGCGCTTCGCCGCTTCCGGCGTGAGTTCCCGGCGATGAAGGGCAAATTCCGCGGGAGAAACATCCCGGAGCGACGCGACCGGTTCCGGCAGGGAGGAGGAAAGTTCGCGAACCGCCTGTTCGCAGCTTTCCCGGCGTTCGTTATAGGGAGACTCGGACAGACGATGCGTAACCTGCGGAGTAACGATGAGAAACCGGATATCCTCCGCGAGCGGCACAGCCGTAACCTCAAGCGAGCGAAAGTCGGTATGAATGAGGCTATGACTCTGGCCGAAAATGCTCGAAAACTGGTCCAGAAGTCCACAGTTGCATCCGGCGAACCGGCTTTCGGCGTCCCGGCAGAGCTTGGCGGTTTCTTTTTCATCAAGCCGGGTGCCATAGAGCTCCATCGCGGCAAAAGCCGCCGAAACCTCAAGGGCCGCGGAACTCGACAGACCCGATCCGACCGGAATGTTTCCGAGAAAACTGCAATCAAGATTGTCCACCGGAATACCCCGGCCCGCGAGATTGTAGAACACGCCTTTTACGTACGAGGCCCAGGGCGCTTCAGCGACCGGACCGACCGAATCGAGTGAAAACGGCACCGCCTCGCCTAGATCGCCGGCAAGGAGGCGAAGTCCTTCGCCATTGTTTCGTGAAACGGAAAAACAGTGGCCCATATCCACCGCGGTGGAAAGAACCGTTCCCAGATTGTAGTCGGTATGATTTCCGAGCACCTCCGCGCGACCGGGGGCAAAGGCGACGACCTCCGGCTCCCGACCCCAGCGGGTCTTGTGGAGGGCGGCAAGATTTCGCGACAACTCGTCCAGATTCATCGTACACCTCCAAACAGGGGACTCGGGTACCACCCCTGATCCACCAGCGACTGAATCTTCGCGGTTACCTTCGGCTTGTCGTCGGGGTACGTAACGCCGAACCAGCTTCCGGACGACTCGAGTACGCGTACGCGCGTTTCACCCGAGCGGATCATGTCGTCCACCGTGACCGGAATGAGCCATTCGGATTTCAGCTCCGTTCCGTGCTCTCCCAGAAAGCGGGAAAAATCTTTTTCCAGAAATTTGAATACCGGCGGCGTAAAGCCCCAAAAATTCATGGAACACAACTCGCCGCCGGCGAGCGTACCGGATTCACCGGCGGTTTTATACGCAATTGAACCGTCCGGCGCGTACCCGATTTCCGGGATCTCCGCAATACGTTCGAGATACCCGCCGCTCGTCCGGCATATGCCCCGGGTAACCGTGCCGTGCTCGGAGAGGGTATTTTCTATCCGGTACCCGACCATGGCGGACTCGAACCGGGCCGGATCCGCACTATCAAGAAAATCCGCCATGACGGCGAAAGCCTCGCGGCCGTAGAAGTCGTCGGCATTGAGTACGGCGAACGGAGTTTCAACAATTTTGGTAGCAGCCAATATGGCCTGACTCGTCCCCCAGGGTTTTACCCGTCCTTCGGGAACCGTAAAGCCCGGAGGAAGATCGGTGAGCGACTGGACCGCGTATTTCACGTTGATCCGGGAGGAAAGACGGTTCCCGATTACCTCCGGAAACTGATCGCGCATTGCTTCGGAAATGATGAACACAACCGTATCGAATCCGGCGCGTACCGCGTCGAACACGGAATATTCAAGAAGTATTTCGCCGGACGGACCCATCCCGTCAATTTGTTTGAGCCCGCCGTACCGGCTACCCATGCCCGCGGCCATGATTACCAGTGTCTTTTTCATTATAACCCTCCGACAGCATTGAGTATAAACGGCTTTTCTCCCGCTGCCATGACAAATTGCGTCAAATACATGGACTTTTCATATACCTGCTGATAGTATACATCCATGAATCGATTATCCTGGATTCATATTGACGACGAGATCAAACATATCTTTCAGCAGTACTACCGTCTGCACCGTGTGCGTCTTTCCGTATTCACTCCCGATGGCGAGCGGTTGTATCCCGGCGAGGAACAGCCTGACTGTGCCTATTGCCGACTGGTTCGGCAAACCCTCGGAATGGAGTCCCGATGTGTCGAGCTGGACCGGAGCATGATTGCCCGGAGCATCAGGGAAGGCCGCATGATACGCTATCACTGTCACGGGGGTCTGGAAGAAGCCGCACTCCCGCTGACTGTGGACGGGAATCCAATCGGCTGCATCATGCTCGGCCAGTTTCGCCGTGAGGGCATGGATTCGTCACCCTATGAAGATGAATGGCTTCGCGCGTTCGGCGACACCCGGCTCGAAACCGCGTTTCGTACAACACCCTGCTTCAGCGAGAACCGCATCGCTCCGCTCATGGAGACATACCAGTTCTTGCTGGGACTCATTGCCCGGGAACGACTCATCAGAAACAAGGACTACGATCAGCTCATGCCGCTCATGGAGCAAATGAGGCGGAATCCCGCCTGGAACCCGACCCTGAAAGACGCCGCCGCGCTGTGCGCCCGCAGTCCCTCGTCCCTGAACCGTCTGATCCGCATGGCCACCGGACAATCATTCAAGTCCTTTATTATTGAACACAAACTTTCCCGGGCCGAAAGCCGGCTTGTTCGGCATCCGGAAAAAACGATTGCCGAGATCGCCGGCGAATTCGGCTACAGCGATCCCCTCTATTTTTCGCGTATTTACAAGCGTTATCGGGGGATTTCACCCAAAGCGATGCGGGAAAATACCTCAAACAGCTAGATAGAGATACTGCTACCAAAATTGTTGAAAAAATGTGCTATCGTATTGTTCCGCTCACCGTATTCCCCCTGCGGGTTGCACGGTCCGTGTAGGTGAGCGTTGCGTCGCGTCCGTCAAACCTCGTGTTGACCACAAAGGGACCGGCTACCACACCGATGGGGAGAATTTCGACCGCAACATGACTCTCATCTGAATCGATCACCCGGCAGGCGACGAGCGAAGGCTTGTCATCAAACTGATAATGGGTCTCGGGGAAAAAGACGGTGTTCATCCGGTACCGATTGTCGCAGCCCGCTTCGAGCGGCACCGTGACTTCGGGAAGACCCTCTCCGCAGTAGACCAGCTCGAGATGGAGCGTTCCCTCCGGCGAGCGGGCGAATCGAACGCTGCGGATACCGCTGTCATTCATTTCGAATTCCGCCGCTAAACCCGAGTCGTTAATCCGGGATGGAAGCGTATACTGTTTTTCTTCCGGAGGAAGCGAGAGCGCGGCACAGACTTCACGAAGCGCCTGCACGGCCGGTTCGTTTTCGGGGAGAGGCTCGGTAGAAATCATGGACTGCGGAATATCCCGGGCGATCATTGTGTAAAAATCGCGCAGCTTGCGGTAATCGAGGTTCGAGTTCGTCACGATTATGAGATCCGTTTCGGGAAAAACATAGAGATACTGCCCGCCGTACCCATGCGCGGAGTATCCCATTCCTTCCGGATCAAGCCACCACTGATATCCGTAATTCCAGCCCGGGTTGAAGGAAGCGCTAGCGTCCGCCTGTATGGCCGTCGCCTGCTCCGTCCATTTTTCGGAAACGATCCGTTTTCCGTCCCACATGCCACCGTTCAGATAGAGAAATCCGAGCTTTGCAAGATCTCGTGCGCGGAGACTCAGTCCATATCCACCGGCGGGAATTCCTTGGGGATCGTTTTTCCAGGCATACTTCCGGATACCGAGCGGATCAAAGAGGTACTCCCGCGCGAAGGTTTCCGTACCGCCGGTTGTCTTTTGAATAATTGCGGAAATGATGTGCGACGCACCAGTGTTGTAGTCGAAAGCAAGTCCCGGCTCCATCATCATGGGCGTTCCCAAAATGAAATCGAGCCAGTTATCCGAAGCCAGCATCTGCTCGAAAGAATTGTCCATGTTGCTGGTGGTTTCCTCGTTCCAGTTTTGGCCGGTCCGCATCGTCAGAACGTCTTCCACCGTCATGGCGAGCTTTCGCCCGTCAGTTTCCGCAGCCTTGTATTCCGGGAAATAGTCGAGCACCCGGGAGGAAACGTTCTTCACCTTCTTGTGATCGAGCGCGATGCCGTACAAGGTGGAGATAAAACTCTTCGTTACCGAATTGACGTTGTGGAGCGTTTCCGGTCCGTACGGATACCGGTAGGCCTCAAGAATGACAGAGCCGTTTTTGATAACGAGAAGCGAATGGAGGCCGATAGCATCAAAGTTCCGGGACGAAATTGCCGCAAGGAGTTTTTCCGAACTGAATCCGACGCTCTCGGGCGTCGCCCGCTGCCATTCATCGGTCGGCCAGTAGGCCCGCTCAACGTCCTTCGAACAGGACACTCCGAGCACAAGAAGGGTTAAAATACTAACAGTTGCGATTATTTTCTTCATGAGTTGCTCCATACAAATTACTTGATCATCAGCTCTATTCGTTCGATTACGTCATCAATTACACCCGAAGCCGAATTCTCGATGTACTCCACATTGCGAACTGTCCAATCCAGACTTTTGACCTGATCACTCAAAACACAACCGGTAATCTTTTCCCCCGCAATACGTACTTCAAAGGGGTAGGTCGTCTCCCGCGTTGTTCATGCCCTGACTGGGGCGTAAAGTCAAGCCAGACAATATCACCCCTGTTCGGAATATACGGTCTTACCATTCTTCTTTCCCGAGCGATGTACCGGACTCAACAGAAGAATGAATATTTTCTTCTGTCACTTGCGACAATAAATCCCCGAGGGTTTGCTTTCGTGGAACTATGACCAAACTGCCATCGCTCTCAATGATATCCACCGTACTGCCGTTTCTCAGATCAAATTCACGGGCATATACAGCGGGAATCCTGATCCCGAGACTGTTGCCCCATTTTTGGACTACTGTTTGCATGAATACACCTCATCAAATAATATATACCTTGTATATACCATGTATTGTGCCAATTCATCGCCCTTCCCTTAAATCCGGTGACCCTTCGGGAGAATCATGAGCCGGGGAATCCGGATGTAGTCCTTTTTATTGATCACGTCCATGACCGCGTCGGCGATGTCTTCAGGACGAAGCGCGTTGCTGATGTGCAGGAGTTCCTGCGGATGCACCGGCCAGTCGCGGTGGAGATTCGTACGCACCAGGCCGGGCTCGATACAGGTAATCTGGATGTCCGTGTCGGAAAGTTCCATGCGGAGCGATTCGGCAAGCGCCTCGAGCGCGTAATTCGCCGCGGCGTAGGCCCCGGAGTTTTCACGGGTCTTGGTGCCGAGCACACTCGACGTAATAAAGACGTGCCCGCTGCCGGTCTTCTTCATGTGCTTCAAAAACGTGTAGATGAGACGGAACGACGACTCCACCTTGAGACGCATCATGGCGCACATTTTTTCGATATCGATATCGTCGATGGCCGCGGACTCGATGGTCCCCGCGTTCACGAAGAGATAATCAACCCGGCCGAACGAATCGAGCGCGGTGTCAAGAAGCGCGCCCGGCGTATCGGGGAGCAGGAGATCGGCCGTGGAAACCACGGCCGAACCGCCGCGAGGTTCAAGATCAAACCCCGCGCCAGCCTCCAGGGATCGCCCGTTCATGACGACACAAAACCCTTCCCGCACCATCCGTTCGGCGATTGCCTTTCCGATACCGCTCGACGCTCCGGTTACTACCGCGACCTTTTTCATGTTCCATCCTCACTGCTACGAAATTTGTTGCACAATTTCCGAAAATATTTCTTCTATCTTGTCCCCGAGCACGCGAAATTTGTCCGCCTTTTCGATTGACTTGTCAAAAATGAGGCTCATGCGTAAAACCCCGTTCGTCGTGTTGAGTCCGATAACCGTTTCGCCGTTTACGGCGGTGAACACCGGACCAAAAAACTCGCGTACATCCAGGTCATTATACGACGCAGTCACTATGGTGCGGCCCAGATTGGAAAAGGAAAAATCATAGTCTATCGGATCGGGCCCGAAACTCATCATGAGCGACTCGGGGTCGGGAACATCATCAAAGGAATCCCGGAAGTGGAAGTACTCTTCAACATCCTTCATGCCGGCGCGGCTTTCCCGGATACCATCGCGAATCCGCAGGGCCATCTCTTCCACGGGCAGAGTGCAGTCTACCTTCACCTTTACAATACCGTTATAGGTTCCGGCAAGCGTGCGGTAGTCTTCCTTGAGATACTGGCGGAAATCCACCGGACACTGGATAGTCCGCTCATACCCCTCATCCGGTCCAAATATATCCGCCGCCGCTTTAAGAATGAGGGCGCCGAGATAACTGTTCACGGTGAGTCCGGCTTCACGCGCCATGGCGGCGAGCCGGGAAGTTCCATCGCTCTCCAGAGTAAAAAGTCTGAGGTAAAAATCAGGAACCGTGTACGGCGGCATGTCGAAGGGTTCCGGTGCGGGCGGCTCCTCCTTTTTCCAGTCCGGCTCCGGACGGGTCAAGAGCTCGTCACGTACCTCGTCGAGAAGCACATCATAGAGAACAGGCATTTCAGCGCAAGCCGGAAGCGATGGCGTAACCCCGCTATATAATCGTAAAAAATCATGAATTATCCAGGTCGCCGCAATACCGTCCGCAACCCCGTGCTGGAAAACGAAACAGAGTTCTGTCCCCTGGCCGGCCTTCCGCCAGTCAAGGGAAAAAAGCGGCCCGGTAAAGGGATCAAATTTCCGGCTCATGTGCGAAAGCATGAAAGCCTCACGGGAAAGGGACGCTGATTCCGCCGCGGTGTCATGAGAAAGCAGGACCGGAGCAGGTTCCTCGCTCACCATGTCCATCTGTTTTCCTTCGGTGTATTCCTGATGAGCGAACAGGGCAGGATGCCGTTTCGCAAGCGACTCAAGAACCGTCCGCGCACGCGCTTCGTCAAACGCTTTGTCTATCCGCATCAAAAATGCGAAATTGAGCGGATACTGCCGCCCGAAAAAAAGCATGTAGCGCTCCAGACTCGATGTTTTTCTTCTCATGGGTACCTCTCCAACCAGAATTATTCACGGCTGCGCATGCGCCGTGTTCCATGGGGAATGTCGGGAAGTGGAATCAGGAATGAGCTATCGTAACGGGATACATCCTGAAACGCAAGGACTTTTTTTGCTCGATAAAGACCGAGGCACACTACGGGTACCGGCGCGCACTGGCCCGGCTCACAGCCGTTCGAAGAGGTGGCCATGATGGGTGGAACGGGCATTCTCTTCCTGCTGTCGCCATTTTTCTACCTGTAACAGCATCAGGTTCATGATATACTGACCGGGTAATCCACAACGATCCCGGGAGAAAATCATGAATCTTGAAGGAAAACGCGACGCATACTGCGGGCTCTATTGCGGAGCCTGTCCGGTATTTATACAGACGGCGGCAGCTGTTGCAGACGGCAAGTCCGATTTTTCAAATCCCGAGGGGTTCTGTCTCGGCTGCAAGAGTTCGGTCGTTTCCGGCTGGTGCGCGGAATGCACACTGAAAAGCTGCGCTAAAGCCAAGGGCTACGACACCTGTGCGGACTGCGCCGATTACCCCTGTGAGCCCATGAAGGGGTTTATCGAAGCCGGGGACTGGCCCTATCACATCGAGACGCCCTACAACATCGCCCTCATCAAAAAGGAAGGGAAAGCCGCCTGGATGAACCATCAAAAAGAACGCTGGTCGTGTCCCGGCTGCGGCACGGCTCAGGACTGGTACGCGAAAACCTGCGCGTCTTGCGGAAAGGACCAGCGCGGCTACGAAAAAAAAGTGTAACGCCTGCAAACGCACACCCGGTAACACATCCGCGGAGTTTACGTGTTGTATCTGATACAAACCGGCATGACTCTTTTCACATACGGAAACGCTGGCTTTTGTTGCGTATCACGAGTATAAATCGGGTGCTGATACAGTACTGATATAAGGAAGTCGTTACCATAGACGGTGAGTCCGGCTGGAAACTCTCCTGCCGCCTGGTCACCCAGGCCGACGTCGGGACGGACAATGTACAAGCCGACCTCCCCGATCTCCTCATTGTTCCCGCCTCATGCTGGAATACTGCCGTTGAAAGCTATCAGGAAATCCGCATGAATATCGTGTTTTATGTGTGGCACTCACCCGACAACGCAGAGCTCAACATGATCTACCTCTCCGCCGCCGAATATACCGACCTTGCCGGCACAGAGCACAACTACCTTCCGGAAATCCTCCCCGAGCTGGAAGAGATGGCACAGGGCATCACGGTGCGGTAGGGCATACTTGTCTTCCGGGTACGGAATTATACAATGAATAACCAGGAGGCTTGTCATGATCAGATGCCGCATTACGGTATTGAAAAAGGGCTATAACGAAGAGTTCGTCGATCAGTATGTGTGTTCCATCCGGAAACCGCTGGGACCATGCCCGGTTTTCGAAGTTGGGCAGGTGTTCGAGACCGAGCCAATTTGCGAAGGGATGCCGAAAGGATTTTGCGCCTGGGCCTGGGACGACATCTACAAGTCGCTCATCGGACTCGCATCCGGAGGCAACTGGGGCATGTGGTACGAAAAACCCGAACTCATCATCGCCTGCTGCACCGACGGCACCCGTCCCGTCTACTTCAAGATAGAAAAGGTTGAATCATGATGCAGCCGGAAATCAATCGTCAGTCATCAATATTCCAGCCTGCGGCGCACGCGCTGCCTTCCGTGCGGTTTTTATCAGTATGATGAAAGATGCAACCAACAGGGGGAGCGCCGAAAGCAGTAAAATACTGCCCGTAACGTTCCCCGGAGACGGGAAGAACCCGCTCAAGAAGAGCATCCCGGTCAAGTTAATACACCCATGTAAAATCATGGCGACAAGTATCCGCCGGGTATACACAAAGAGCAAGGATACAAACACGCCCAGAAAAAGAATTGTCCAGCTGAAGTTGCCGTTAAAGATATGAGGTAGAAAGAACAGCACTGAACCCAGAATAATGCCTCCGGTCCTGGTCATTCCTCTTTCCATAATTACATGATCAAGCATGATCTCCCGAAAGAACAATTCCTCCATAACCGGAGCGAATACAACCAACGTTCCTCCCAGCAGGGCTATGGCCAAAAAGCTGTTATAGGCAAGTGCCTGAAACGACAGGAACGGGAGCACTCCGAGTTGCAGACAATAAACTGCCACAAGGAACAACACGGACGGAACAATAACCGCACGCACACCAAGAACCGCCGGAACCTTTTTTGGGGCAAATGATTTTGCCCGCCGCAAGACAAGAACTGCTGCCGTAAGTACAACATAAAAAGCAAATTGCAAAAAAATACAGCAATGTTGCTGATGAAAAATCCAGTGTTTGTCCAAGAGCATGAAACGTTTCAGTAGTGGCAAAGTTCTTCATAAAAAGTCCAAACATAAAAAAGAGCGCATACACAAACCAGATAATTTTTTGCTTCATGTGATAATTCCTTTACATACACCATATCATGACTTTCGAATGAGCATAACAAAAAAAACGGCCCTCACCGCTCCGCGTCCAGCCATTCACTGATCGCGCGGAGAAAGACCGGGCCGTAGCCTTCGGCTTTTACTTCACCCACACCGTGGACCTGGCGGAACTGGGAATCGGTCCGGGGAAGTTTTGAGGCCATGTCCTTGAGCGTCTTGTCGCTGAAGATGACGTAGGCCGGAACGGAGTGTTCGTCGGCGAGTTTCTTGCGTATCTCCTTGAGACGTTCCACAAGCGCGGGATCGCCATCATTCGCTGGCGGGGTTTTAGGCTGAACCGCGGCCGCTTTCCTTTCTTCAAAGCTCCGGAACTTCACAAGCGGTACCGCAACCTCGCCCCGGAGTACTGGAGAAGAAAGCGGCGTGAGCTGGAGAGCCATCCCCCGGTCATACGCGACCGACGCGTATCCCGCGTTCACGAGCTGAGCGCCGTACTCCATCCACTCTTCAAAGCGGAGTTCAGCCCCGGCGCCAAACGTTTTCAGTTCATGCCAGAGCGGATCAACGATTTCCTGCGCGTGACTTCCCCGGAGGATGAGGGCGCAGTGACGGAGTGTCGCTCGTTCACCCGTGCGGCAGACGGCGGAAAGGATTTTTTGCGCGACGATGGTGCCGTCGAATGTTTCGGGAGGATTCTCGCACATGTCGCAGTGGCCGCACGGCTCCGGCAAACTCTCGCCGAAATAGGCGAGAAGCACGCGCCGGCGGCACTGCAATGACTCGGCGTACTGCTTCATGCGGTCAAGCTTCGCGGCGAGGAGCTCCCGGCGATCGGGATTTGCATCTTCGAGAAATTTGAGCTGTTGAGCCACGTCGGCATAACTGTAAAAGAGGAGCGTATCGGCCGGGAGCCCATCGCGCCCGGCGCGGCCGATCTCCTGATAAAAGCCTTCAAGATTTTTCGGGAGATTCCAGTGAACCACCCAGCGTACGTTGGACTTGTCGATCCCCATGCCGAAGGCGACGGTCGCGCACATGATCGTCGTCTCGTCCCGGAGAAAGGCGTCCTGAATCCGGTGACGAGCTTCCGCGCTCATGCCCGCGTGATACGCTTCCGCCTTGTACCCGAGCCGGACGAGTTTTTCCGCAAGCGCCTCAGTTCCCGCGCGGGAAAGACAGTACACGATTCCGGCTTCGTTATCATGCCGGCTCAAAAACTCGCGAAGGCGTTCGAATCGTTTTTGTCCCGGGAGCACCGCGAGATGGAGATTGGGCCGGTCAAAGCTGGAGAGAAAGACCGAGTCTTCATCAATGGCGAGCTGGGTGAGAATATCGCGCCGGATGGCAGGGTCCGCCGTAGCCGTAAGCGCGACGAGGGGAACGCCGGGAAGCAGGGTTCGAAGCTCGCCGAGCCGGGTATATTCGGGACGAAAGTCATGACCCCAGAACGAGATGCAGTGCGCTTCGTCCACCGCGACAAGGGAAATGTTCCAGTCCCGGAGCCGACCGGCCACCTGCGGCGAAAAAAGTTTTTCCGGGCTCACGTAGAGAAGCTTTACCGTCCCGTTGGCGATGTCCTGCAGAACCGTCGCGGCCTCGTCCGCGGACTGGGTGCTGTTGAGCACCGTCGCGGCGACTCCGTTTGCCTTGAGCGCTTCCACCTGGTCCCGCTGCAGGGACACGAGCGGAGAGACAACGAGCGTGAGCCCGTCAAGACACAACGCGGGAACCTGAAAACAGATCGACTTGCCCCCGCCCGTGGGCATGAGCAC
>MWCL01000049.1 GCA_002070025.1 Spirochaetes bacterium ADurb.Bin215 | reverse complement strand
GTCCTTGAGAATCTGTGCCACACGGAGTGCCTGGTTTTCGCTTTCCGCGAAGCAGTAGAGCTGCCAGTCATGCGAGGCGAGATTCTCGAGCTCTTCGCGGAGATAGACCATGTTTCCGAAAAAGCTCCGCGGAGGATCGCAGGAGAGACTGAGCGCGCCCGCCTCTTCCGCGTTGCCAGCGCTGATGGTACGAAAGAGCAGCCGCTTTTCATACGATTCAGCAGTCTTTTTAAAATTCAACAGGACGTGCTGGGGCGGCGGAACGTGCGAAAGAAGCGGAAAGGCCGCCGCGCCGTCAGGACTGTCCCGGTGGCGCCGGTAGAGGCCGAGATATTCCCGCTCAAGGCTTTCCTCGGCGTTTTCCTGCCGGTCCCAGTCGATGAAAAAACAGGCGCCGCCGGAAATCTCGAGATAGTCCGCAACGGAAGCGGTTTTTTCAAATGCAAGCGGAAAGAAGAGTTCCTCCCCTTCCACGGTTTCATACACCCGCACGTGATCAATGAGGTTTTCCGCGCCGTCGGCAAACTCGGGGAGTGTTTTAAGGCGCTTCTCCAGCGCATCGATACGGTCTTCCGTCCACAGCACTTCCCGCGCGGGATGAAGCGTAACCGATTCTGCCGTGCCCACCGAACTCTGGTTTTCCGGATCAAAGAGTTTGATGGTTTCGATAGTGTCAAAATCAAACACGATGCGGTGGGCCACGTCTCCGCCCGGCATGAAGATGTCGAGCACCTCGCCTCGAAGGGCAAACTCGCCGTGCACGGTAACCCGCGGCACCCGGAGATACCCCTGCCGCACGAGATTTTCCGCAAGCGCGGCAGAATCAAAACTTTCGCCCACCGAAAGCGTCGTCAACAACGACGAAAAGTATTCAGGCGGCGGCACCGGCGTACAGAACGCCCGCTGGGTCATGACAAGAACGGTTGTGCCGCCTGCGGGGGTTGTACCGCCCGCGCCGGGTTTGCCGCCCGCCCGCGCAAGCATGGCGAGGCGCGACGCCCGCTCACCGAAGACCGCGGCGCCGGTCGGGACCGGCCGGTACGCCATGGTTCCCCACCAGGGGAGAACTTCCCAGTCAACCCCGGCAAGGTCAAGATCAGCCGTGAGCGCGTCAATTTCCTTTTCCGTCGGTACAACAATGACCAGCTGGCCGGGAAAGGTTTCCAGATATTCCGCGAAGAAAAACGCGAAAAGGCCGCCGTGAACGCCGTAGAGTTCCCGGGGCCATGTATTGTCTTTCAAATTCTCAATAACACCGGTCATACCGTCCCACCGGTGTATGCTGTTTTTGAGGTGTGTAATGCTCATGTCGGAGGGGATTTTACCACTAATGACGGAACATAAAAAGGCCGATATACTGGAAAAGGGGAGATTTTCAGGTGAAACAACTGTTTGCGATTATTGTTTTTTCCATTGCCGCCACCGCCGCGCTCTTTTGCGCCGAAACGACCGACACGGCAGCTGTACACGGGGCAGACCTTTCCATCAGATTCTTTGAACGCACCATCTACTATCCGGGCAATTCCCCCGCGGAACCTGTTCTCGTACAGGTGAGCCTTTCGAACAACACCCCGCAGCCCTTGCGCTTCAAGATGGCAGACGATCATTTTTACAGCCTCGATTTTTCCGCTCTGACCACCCGCAACCTTCCGCTTGATCACACCGAAGTCTGGCTCCGTTCCCGCAGTTCAAGCCGTCAGATTTACTTCCGCGAAGTGAGCCTCGAACCGGGCGAGTCCCTTTCATTCACCGTGGACGTAAAAGACTTCCTCGACATACCGACTCCGGGCATGTACATTCTCCAATGTCACTTCTATCCGGAACTCAAACGCCTGTCCGACGAGAGCGAACAGCGTGTTTCGTCCAACAAACTCACCCTCGAAGTAAAACCCTCCCCGTCCGCAGCGGCCGCGACCATTCTTCCCGTATCGCCGGAAAGCGCGCAAATACTCCGGCCCGAACCCATGCCGCCGGACCAGGTGCTGACCTACATCCTCACCGCACGACAGAAATCGCACTGGAACCAGTTCTTCCTCTACTTCGACCTTGAACGCATGCTCTCGCGGGATCCTGCCCGGAAACGCCGCTTCCGGGCGGAATCAGAAGACGGCCGGCTTTCCATGATCGAACACTACAAGCTCGAACTGAGCCAGGCAACCATTGAAAAAGAAATCGCGACCATACCGGTCGACTTCCGCATAGAAAAAACGATGTACACTGAAAATGAAGGTACCGTAACCGTGATCCAATGGTTCGACTACCGGACGTTCCGGGAGAAAAAACGGTTCACCTACTATCTTTCACAACACGACGGAATCTGGCGGGTGTATGATTATACGGTAGATAATCTCGGGACCGAATAAGGAAAACGCATGATCGCATTATTGATATCGGATACCGACACCTTTGTAGACCGACTGGAGCAGATCGTCGCTCCATGCGGCTTTGACATAATCCGGTACCGTTCCGCCGTGAAGGCGCTCGACAACATTGAAGAAATCCGTCCCCATGCAGTATTCATTTCCACGGCCGACTTCCCCCGGCACTGGAAAACCATTGTTCAATACATCCGCTCGGATACCGCGCGGGACGAAACGGTCATTGTTCTGCTCATAAACGACCGCTTTTCCAATGACGAAGCCGACAAGGCCATTCATATCGGCGTACAAGCCATGATACGGGAAGACGGAGCCGGCTCGGGAGACGATAAAACACTCCGGGACCTGTTTTCCCGCTACCAGTTTGTGGACGACACCCGGAGCGAACGACTCATCAGCAGGATCAGAGACAGAACGAGCTTCCTCTTTACCAATCCCCTCAATGATACCATCATCACCGGCAAGGTGGAAAACCTTCTTGATGACGAAATTCGCTTCAAGCCCGACGCACCGGGCGCCGTGGCGGACCTCAGCGAGGGAGAACCCATCGCGGATTGTACATTGAAAATTGGCGAGAAAGTTTTTTCTCTGGACTGTCATGTGAAAAAAGCGGGACCCATGATGATTCTGGGAGTCTCGGGAAACCGCGAAGAACTCGCGAGCGCGATAGAACTTACCCTGCGTTCATGACGACCAGCGCGCTGACCAGCGCGAGAAGAGCCAACGAAAGAACATAAATCCACCAGGGAAGCGGATCAGTCGCGGATCCGCGTTTATTTTGTCCGGTTCCCCGCACGTGCCGAGTCTCACCCTGCCGCGCGGCATCCTCAGTGTTGACCGCGTACCCGCACACCGGGCATCCGCTTCTGAATGCTCGTGAATCACCCGCGAATCCGCAGGAAGGACACTTGACACTCGCGAAAAACCGCCCGCAATGCGGACAGACCTTGTCGTTCTGCCGAACTTCAGTGCCGCAGTACTCACAAAAAAACTTGGGGAGCTTTTTCACCCCTTACTGCCACTCGTTGAGGAAGACGAATCAACCTTCTTTTTTTCCGGCGCTTTTTTCGCCGAATCCGTTACATAGAACCCCGAGCCCCTGAAACTGATCCCTACCCCGCCGGAAAGCACCCGGCGAACGCGTTTCCCGCACTCGGGACAGGTATCAAGCGGCGTATCCGACATTTTCTGGAAAGCCTCGAAGCGGTGACCGCAGCTGTCGCATTCATAATCATAGGTTGGCATGTTCAATTTCCCTCAAACGTTTTCAACAATTTTGATAGCAGTACTAAAGGTACAAAAATTCGAGAAAATCGGCAATATCTTCTGCATCTGCCGGCAACTCCAGCACCAGCGAAGTGCCATCCTGGCGGACCGCGCTGGAAAACACCAGTCGGATGAGCGGAAGCATTGCCCGGGTAGTACGCTGATCGGGCATATAGAGCCGAATGGTAATGATGTACGGTTTTTCAACAATTTTGGTAGCAGTCCCGATGGTCACCAAAAGATCCGTAACCGGCAAAGAAAACGGTACATCCCCCAGCAACCGATCCCGCACCGCATCCCCGCTCCGCACATACAGGGCAATCGTACCGTCGCCCGTGCCTGAACGGGGCACCAGTGCGCGGAATTCTTCGCGTACCGGGATTTCCGCGGGTTGTGCTGCGTTCCGCAGCATGGCGGGAAGTATTTCAGATTTTCCGAAAAACAGGAGTCCGGGCCGGTGAATGGCCGCGGCGAGCGAACCGTTCCGGTACCATGCGCCGTCCTCCGAGTTGATTTTCTCCCACCCTTTTCGGGAGGGAAAGGCGACCCGGGCCATTTTTGGCGGGAAAGATCCGGCAGCAACGAGACGGAAAGGGAATTCCCGACGATCGCCGCCGGTGGTATCCCCGGTTCCGGCGAGATACAACACGGTCGCCCGGTCCAGGTTTTCCATAAACGCGTCCCCGTCTTCCATGCGGCGGCTCAGCGCTTCGAGTATCGGCCGGTTTGTCGCTACCGGCACGACTCCGTACCAGACGGCGTCTTCTCCCAGATAGGCAAGCGGGTCAGCCGTAAAGGTATGGGGACCGGTCGCGCAGGAAAACAGCGATATCGCGGCGAGGCAGAACGCGGCGCAGACCGCCAGAGACGCGAAGGGTTGTCTCCCCGCTCCGCTCCGGCGCGTCACGCCGTTACTCCGCGACACGGACAATATCCGCCTCCCAGGAGGTTTCACCGCTTTCGATGGTCACAGAGCCTTCTGCGGCAGTGTCCAGCCAGCGGGCGCTTACGGCAAGCGTTTCGTTCATCACGTATTCACGGAAACGGTTAAAAGCTTCCGCCAGGGTCGTGTTCCCGCCGGCTGCCGATACGGTCAGCTCTATGCGGTCGGTAACTTCGAGTCCCCGTTCCTTGCGCAAGTTTTGCACTCCGCGGACGAGATCGCGTACCGCGCCTTCCTGGAGCAGTTCCGGTGTTACTTCGGTATCGAGCGCGACAGTCAGCGTCCCTTCGTTTACAACACGGAGGTTTGCTTTCTCTTCGCGATTCACCACGATCTTGTCGGTCGTGAGTTCAAGATGATTACCGTCCACTTCAATACTGAGCGTTGCGCCTTCAAGGATCGACTGAATCTCTCCGGAAGAAAGTTTTTCAATTACTCCGGCGGCCTGTTTCATGGACGCGCCGAGCTCCTTGCCGAGTACGCGGAAGTTCGCCTTTGCGCTGTATTCAACCAGTTCCTCTTCCTTGTCGTGGAAGAGTACTTCTTTTACGTTCAGTTCTTCCCTGATGCTCTCTTCCATTTCCAGAAGGACTTTCTTTTCTTCGGGATTCCGTGTCACCAGTTCCACCGCCCGGAGGGGCTGGCGTGTTTTGAGATTGAACTGGTAGCGGAGGCTCCGGCCCATGGATACCGCTTTTTGTACGGTAGCCATCTTGAACTCGAGCGCTTCGTCCCGGAGTTTTTCGTCGTACACGGGATAGTCGGCAAGATGGACCGATTCAGCGTCGCCTTCCACGCGGAGGTTTCGCCAGATCGATTCGGTGACAAAGGGGATAACCGGCGCCGCGACCAGAGCGAACTTCTTGAGAGCGCGGTAGAGGGTATCGTAGGCACAAGCCTTGTCGCCGTCATTTTCGCTTTTCCAGAAGCGGCGGCGGGAACGGCGAATGTACCAGTTGTTCAGCTGATCCACAAAGTCCACGATGGGGTCGATCGCTTTGGAAAGATCATAACTATCGAGCGCACCGCCCACATCGAGCACCATTTTTTCGGTGACGGACAGGATCCACTTGTCCAGGGGATTGTCGCAGGACGGCAGGCTTTCAGCCGTCGGCGGGGTAACACCGTCAATATTCGCGTAGGTAACATAGAAGCTGTAACTGTTCCACAGCGGTATCAGGATGCCCTTGAGCACGTCGCGAACTCCCTCGTCGCTGTATTTGAGGTCGTCGGCGCGGACAACCGCGGAGTGCATGAGGAACAGGCGGAGCGCGTCGGCACCGAACTCGTTTACGACCTTGTTGGGGTCGGTGTAGTTCCTGAGGCTCTTGGACATCTTCTTGCCGTCCGCCGCGAGCACGAGTCCGTTGACGATACAGTTCTCGAAGGCGGGACTGTCAAAGAGCGCGGCGGCGAGTACGGTCAGGGTGTAGAACCATCCGCGGGTCTGGTCGAGTCCTTCCGAGATGAAGTTCGCCGGGAAACGCTGTTCAAACGATTCCTTGTTTTCAAAGGGATAATGACTCTGGGCGTAGGGCATGGCGCCGGATTCAAACCAGCAGTCGAGTACTTCGCTGATACGGCGCTTGGTACCGCCGCAGGAACAGGGGAAGGTTATCTCGTCCACAAAATGCTTGTGGAGGTCTTCCGGATACACGCCGGACAATTCCTCCAGTTCCTTGCGGCTTCCCACGCAGATTGAGTCGCCGCAGGAATCGCACTTCCATACGGGAAGCGGATTTCCCCAGTAGCGGTTCCGGCTGATCGCCCAGTCGCGCGCGCCGTCGAGCCACTTGCCGAACCGTCCGTCCTTGATATGGTCGGGCTGCCAGTTTATTTTCTGATTGGCCGCGATCATGCGGTCCTTGATTTTTTCCACATTGACGAACCAGCTTCCCACTGCACGGTAGATGAGCGGGCTTGAACAGCGCCAGCAGTGGGGATACGCGTGAAGGATCTGTTCGCGCTTCACGAGCTTGCCTTCGGCCTTGAGCCGGTCGATGATCGCCTTGTCGGCGTCCTTGACGAACTGACCCTGATAGTCCGGTACCTCGGCGGTAAAACGGCATTCCGCGTCCACCGGGCAGATGGTGGGCACGCCGGTTCCCTTGAACACGCGGTTATCGTCTTCGCCGAATCCCGGCGCGGTATGCACGATGCCGGTACCGTCTTCCGTGGTAACGAAATCGCCGAGCAGGGTGCGGAAGGCGCCGGGAGAACCGTCTTCATTGGTCGCGAGGCCGGCGAAATAGGGAAACAGCGGCTCGTACGTGATGCCTTCGAGCTCGCTTCCCTTCTTTTTCCAGAGGATGGTGTACTCGTCCGCTTCGCGGTAGTACGCCGGAAGACGGGCTTCCGCCATGATGTAGGCATCGTCGCCGTCAGCCACGAGCACATAGTCAACATCCGGACCCATGGTAAGGCCGAGGTTGCTCGGAAGCGTCCAGGGCGTAGTGGTCCAGGCGAGAAGATAGGCGTTTTTTCCGGCGAGCTCTTTTGCCGCGTTCTTTTCAGCGGCGCTTCCGGAGAGCGTTCCGGTTACCTTGAAGCGGATGGTGATAGCGGGATCATGCACGTCCTGATATCCGCCAAGATTGAGCTCGTGGTTGGAAAGCACGGTGGAACAGCGCGGGCAGTACGGCAGGATGTAATGACCTTCGTACAGAAGCCCTTTTTCCCAGAGACTCTTCATGACATGCCAGATGGATTCCATGTAGTCGGGTTCCATCGTTTTGTAGTCATTGTCAAAATCAACCCACCGGCCGAGCCGGGTAATGGTTTCGCGCCACTCCTTTACATAGCGGAGCACGCTGGACCGGCACGCCTCGTTGAAGTTCGCCACGCCGAATTTTTCAATGTCGGTCTTTGAATTGAGACCGAGTTCCTTTTCGATGAGATTCTCAACCGGAAGACCGTGACAGTCCCAGCCGAAGCGACGCTCTACACGTTTACCCTTCATGGTCTGGTAGCGCGGGATGATGTCCTTGATGGTACTCGGTACAAAGTGCCCGAAGTGCGGGAGACCGGTTGCGAACGGGGGGCCGTCGTAAAACGTATATTCGGGAGCGTCGGCCCGGTTGCTGATGGATTTCTTGAAAATATTGTTATCTTGCCAGAAGGCGAGGATTTTTTCTTCCTGTTCGGGAAAATTCACTTTGGGATCAACGGGGTCATACATGGTATACTACTCCTGTTTGTAGGTATGAATGGGAACGAGTATAGCGAATTTCGGTATTTGTTTCCATACATGCGCTTGACTTTCACCAGTTTCGCGTATATCGTTAAAAAATCACCGAAATACAAGGATGTGTTAATGGCAAAACACAAGATTACCGCGGCGCCGTCGGTCCGTCGTCTGCCTTCATACCTCTACATTGTTCAACAGGCGTACAAGAATAATCAGGAATACATTTCGGGAACCGTTATCGCCCAGGAACTCAAACTTGAACCCATCCAGGTCCGCAAGGATCTCGCCATAACCGGCATAGTAGGACGCCCAAAAAAGGGATATCCCACCGGCGAACTCATGAACGCCATAAACCGTTTTCTTGGATGGGATACCACCCATAAAACCGTACTCATTGGAGCCGGTAACCTCGGAACCGCGCTTGCCGGTTACCAGGAATTCCGTCTCCACGGCATCGATATAGCCGCGGCCTTTGACAACGACCCCGGCAAAATTGGCACAACCATCCACGGCGTCCTCGTCCATCCCCTTGATACCCTCGAAAAACAGATCAAGCGGACCGGAGCGAAGATCGCCATACTCACCGTACCCTCGGAACACGCGCAGGAAGCCGCGGACCGCATCGTTGCCGCCGGCATATCCGCGATCTGGAATTTTACCAACCGGAAGCTGTCGGTTCCCGACCATGTCGTCGTCCAAAAAGAAGACCTTACCTCCGGATTTGCCCTGCTTTCCGTCATGATGCGATTTGACCGGGATGAATAATCAGTCTACCGAAAACCAGGCCCTCATGTTCGCCAACCGCCTATCCAAGCGGTACGCCCATCTTAAAAAATGGGCAAAGCGGACAACAGTGTCCTCGTTCCGCCTCTACGACAAGGATATCCCCGAAGTCCCCCTCGCGGTCGACCTCTATACTGATGCCGAAACCAGCGACCGCCACCTGCATGTTTCGCTCTATGAACGACCCTACGACAAACCCGACGACGAAGAAAACGCCTGGATGGCGGTGATGAAAGAGACCGCCGCAAAAACACTGTCCGTGCCGGAGAATCACGTTCACACCAAGATACGCCGCCGCCAGCGGGGCACCGAAGCACAATACGACAAAGTCTCCGAACGGGGCACCTGCATCATTATTGACGAAGGCGGCGCCAAATTCCGGATAAACCTTTCTGATTATCTGGATACCGGAATATTTCTCGATCACCGCCCCGCCCGGCTTCATGTGCGCGAAACAGCCGCCGGAAAGCGGGTACTCAATCTTTTCTGTTACACCGGCGCGTTTTCCGTCCACGCGGCCCTCGGCGGCGCCGCATCCGTAACCTCGATAGACCTTTCCCGCACCTACCTCGGCTGGGCCGCGGACAACATGACCCTCAACGGCTTCGGCAGCAGAACCTCGACCGGCGACGAAAAAAATCCCCCGGCATCCGGCGCACCCTTCATTTTTTACCGATATGATGCCATGAGCTACCTGAAAAACGCCGTACGCGCCAGGGACCGCTGGGACCTCATCATATGCGATCCGCCCACATTCTCCAATTCGAAAAAACTCGACGATGTATTTGACATAAACCGCGACTGGACAGAACTCTGCCGCCTCTGCCTTGCCGTACTCGCACCCGGCGGTACCCTGCTCTTTTCCACTAACTCACGCAAACTAAAATTCGACTCCGACCTCATCGGCGGCGCCGCAGCAAACCCCGCAACCCGCATCACCGACCTGAGCGACTGGTCCATCCCGGAAGACTTCCGCAACCGCAAAATTCACCGCCTGTGGAAATTCGAACTACCCTGAAATTCAACACTGGCGGGGTGTTGTTCGCGCATTGTGCCAGTTGGGCACCCCGCGACAGTTAAACACCCCGGCGGGGTGCTAATCTCCCCGCGAGCGTATCATGTCGATAACTTTGAAAATGCCCATGAAGTAGCGCCGGACTGTCCGCCGGCGCAGAAAATGGGGAAACATCGCAACTTCACCGTGATCAAATTTCCTTGACCGATGCTGTACATGCCAGAGACCGGTCTCCCAGTGTTGCGCCTTGCGCTCCTTCCGGCTCCGTCGGCCAGCACGGGAAGAGGCATCCCGTCCGAGTTTCGGATAGTCCTGGGACCAGGCGTTGCACATGCCGTCATTTGCACGCCAGAGCCGCTGGACACGAAGGGGCATCGCTTCTTCGGGAAAGACGCGGGTACCCATGGCAAACGCCGTAGGAATTAGGAAAAAATGGGTCCAGTACGGTACCGGCAGCGCCTTGCGGCCAAAGGGTATGGTGGAACAGGTTACATAACTGAAGTACCAGGTGTCCGGATATTCAATCAGCTGCCGGTTGAGGTTTTCCATGGCGTTCGGGGTGAGATCGTACAGGGCATTGTCGAGTGAATCGATGTAGGCGGTATCCTCGAGCAGTCGGTTCATTTGCTCACGTTCAACCTTCCCGGGCGCGATGCCCCACTGGTCAAGCATGAGATCGTAAAAGCGCGAAACACCCGGCAATTTTGCCTGCAGACGGGCATACCGTTCCAGAATACCGACGAGGATACGCAAGCCCGGCGATTCTTTGTTTATTCTCCCGGTGACGGGATCGACACCGAGAATCCAGGTGAGCGTGGATCCGTTGTGGACACCGGATATGGTTGTTATTGAGCGTACGTAGCGATGATCCGTCGCATAATCGGTAGTGTCTTCCCGGGAAAAGAATCCCGATTCCAGAAGATGCTGCAGCATGCGGACGACCGGCGCGCCCATGGAATGACATACGAAATCCAGGGGATGCTCGGCGTCCCACTGCGGATAGAGCGCCTTGCCGGTGTAATCCCGTCCGTACTGCGCATGACCGAATTTCCGGGCATGATCGTATCCGTAATTAACCCGTCCCCCGATGAGCTGATAAAACAGCTCGCAGGCCTGGTCATGGATTGACGAGATTGGCCCGGTTGACGGGAAGATGCACGGCGGAAGCCGGTCCGCGTGCTTTCGGAGAAGATGCTGAACTGAAAGAAAGTAGGGAAATCCGCCGAACTTGTCGGCACCCCATCCGAAAAGACCATGGCAAAATACAACCGGATCCGAACTGTTTGTCATCATGAAAATCAGTGTACACCGCTCTTGCGAGGTATACCAGGAAAAAAAAAGCTGCCCGTGTGGGCAGCCCTGTTCGCTGGATCAGTTATCCTTGATATTGTAGCGCTTCTTGAAGCGGTCAATACGTCCGGCAGAGTCAACGAGCTTCTGCTTGCCGGTGTAAAAGGGATGGCAAGCCGAGCAAATTTCAACGTTGATGTCCTTAACCGTTGAGCGGGTTTCAATAACATTTCCGCACGCGCAAGTGATCTTGGTATCGTTGTACGCGGGGTGTATACCTTCTTTCATTCTATCCTCCAACACTGTCTTCCAGTGATATGTATTGTTTTCTTTCCTTAATCCATTGCGGCGGAGCCGGTATTCATGGATCTGAGGAATGCCTCATTATTCTTACTTTTCTTCATCCTGTCAAGAAGGAGTTCCATGATTTCCGTATCGTCCATGGGATTGATAACCTTGCGGAGAACCCAGATCTTCTGGAGCTCTTCCTCGGTAAGCAACAGCTCCTCTTTCCGGGTGCCGGACTTCTTGATGCTCATTGCCGGATACAAACGGCGGTCCGACAGCTTGCGGTCCAGGTTGATTTCCATGTTGCCGGTACCCTTGAACTCTTCAAAAATAACCTCGTCCATGCGGCTTCCGGTTTCAACGAGTGCGGTCGCGATGATGGTAAGACTTCCGCCCTCTTCCACGTTACGCGCCGCGCCGAAAAAGCGTTTGGGCCGGTGCAGGGCATTGGAATCGACACCACCGGAAAGCACCTTGCCCGACGTGGGTACCGTCTGGTTATAGGCGCGGGCAAGACGGGTAATCGAGTCCAGAAGAATGACGACGTCGCGCTTGTGTTCAACAAGCCGGCGGGCTTTCTCGAGAACCATCTCGGCAACCTGTACGTGGCGGGTAGCCTGCTCGTCGAAGGTTGATGAAATAACCTCCGCCTTTACCGTGCGTTCCATGTCGGTCACTTCCTCGGGTCGTTCGTCAATCAGAAGAACGATGAGGTACACCTCGGGATGATTGGCGGTAATGGCATTCGCGATCCGCTGCATGATGATCGTCTTACCGGTTCTCGGCGGTGCGACGATAAGTGCGCGCTGTCCCTTTCCGATGGGACAAAACAGGTTTATGATGCGGGTTGAAATCTCGGTACTGGTGGTTTCCAGGTTGAGCTTTTCATCCGGATACAGCGGGGTCAGGTTGTCAAAGGGAATGCGGCTCTGCGCTTCAACCACATCGTCAAAATTGACGGTTTCAACGCGCAAAAGAGCGAAAAAGCGTTCACCCTCTTTGGGAGAACGGATCTGTCCGTAGACAGTATCGCCGGTTTTCAGGTTAAAAAGCCGGATCTGGCTCGGTGAAATGTAAATATCATCAGGGCCGGGAAGATAACTGTTCTGCGGGGAACGGAGGAATCCGTACCCGTCAGGAAGAATTTCCAGGGAACCGGAAGCAAAGATGATGCCGCCGTGCTCGGTATGCGCCTTGAGAATCTGGAAAATGATTTCCTGTTTCTTCATGGCGACCATATCTTCGTGGGGAACACCGTACTGGGTTGCAAGATCCCGAAGCGCGTGCATGCCCATGCGGGTAAGTTCGTTTATGGTCAGTTTCGGCTTGTTCTCGTTATCCTGGGAAGTCTGGTTGTTGGTGTAGCCGTTATCGTTTGGAAGATCTCGTTGTTTTTTTGAATTGCGGTTTCCATTGTCACGGTAGGAAGCGGGACCGTTACCCTCGTTATTTCGCCGTTTTCCGCGGGACCGTACAACCACCCGTTTATCGGACGGGGAAGATCCCCGGTTCTCCGGTCGTTCTTTCGTTCCGTGCGAATCATCCGGATTATCAAGCGCTTCCGTGTTCTCGGCAGGCGCAACGTCTGCCTGCGGGGAAGCAAGACCCGTATCTGCCGGGTTTTCATTCATTTCACCGGAAAGATCAAGTTGTGCCTGATCCGGTGCCTGTTCCGCTCCCCCATCGTTTTCATCGCTGGTTCGGCGTTTTCTGATTGCTACCATGGGAATTCTCCATAAAATGCGTACAAATTAGCAGTATGTAAAGACATGTTTCTGTTCGGATTTTCCGTTAAATGCGGGTTGGATAATCCAAATTATAGTAAACCGGGTGTTACCTGTCAAGCAGTTCAAGTGTCAGAGCGAACGCTTTACCGGCCGTTTTGCGGCGAATCCGGCTTCGGGAACCCGAAAAATGAAACAGACGGACAAGAACCTCAGGCTCTCCCGTCATGGATGAACACGCGGCCGCGATCCATACGGACCCCACCGGCAAATCACGTGTTCCGCCGCCGGGACCGGCAAGACCGGTTACCGCAAGGGAAACGGCGTTTTCGCAACAGGAAAGCGCTCCGACAGCCATGGCACTGGCAACTTCCGCACTAACCGGACCTGCCGAGTCGATAAGACCTTCCGGCACCCCGAGCAGCGCATGCTTCGCGCTGTTGCTGTACACTACGACACCGCCCCAGAATACGGCGGAAGAACCCGGAATCGCCGTTATTGCCGAACCTATCAAACCACCGGTCAGGGACTCGGCCGTTACCAGAAGAAGATTCTCGTCCCGCAGACGGGATAAAAGTTTAGCTGCCGTAGAACGGAGCGACACTTACTCCCCGTCCGAATTCTGAAGGCGGGTTTTTAGAAGATCGGTACGCATCGTAAAAATATCCACCGGATCGTCAGTAGTAACCATTTCCACGGAACCCTCAAAGGAAACCCCGTCCGCAATCCTGAGACGCAACGCCGAGACATTCCCTTTAACCGTACTGCCGGTTTTCATTTCGATACGATCCGCGGCAGCAAGATCACCGGTTACCGCGCCTTCAACCGTAATTGACCCGGCGTGAATGTGATCAACCGTACAGGCAGACCCCTTGCGGATAACCAGAGTCCCGCCGGATTCTATGGAACCCTCGAATGTGCCGGCAATCTGGAGCTCTTCCGCGAATTTCAGTACCCCACGGAACGTGGTATTTTTTCCAAAAACGGTAACATTCCGTTCCTTGTCTTTTTCCAGAAATCGGGCCATCTAGAATCCTTATTTTGTCGTCATGGTGAACACACCGTCCCAGTCTTCGGGCGGCGGATTATCAATATAGTAGGTGCACCGGTCAAGATACAGCTTTGCCGGCCCGTCTTCCGGGTCCAGAGCCACTGCGCGTGCGAAAGCATCGCGGGCCTTGACGAATTCCATAAGCTTGTAGAACCGTCTTCCTTCCGCGAACAATTCCAATACCGCGCTCTTTTCCGGGGTAATCATTCCTTACTCGCTGTATGCCTTGCGCAACTCGTTCTCCAGAGAAGTAACCGCGATCTCCCTGCTTTTAAGCCGGACCGCCTCTTCCTGCAGTTCGTCAATACGCTTTCTGAGTTTTTCATATTCAAGCTGACAGGCCTGAACATCATCGCTGATCAACACGCCGTCTTCCCTGGCCGAAGTATCGCAAAGCGACGAAAACTTCTCTGTCACCATCTCGACATAGGCAAGCAGCTTCTGATTCAGTTCTTCCTGAAGCTCAATGCGGGACTCCCGCTTCTTGAGCTGATCGATCAACTCATGATGACGCAACACCGCGCGGATACGCGCGAGGACCTCGGAGAAATTGAACGGCTTGGTGATGTAGTCATCAATACCGAGCTCGAAACCCTCGATCTTGTCCTTGACGTCATCCATTGCCGAAAACATGACGATGGGAACTTCACGCCACTGGGAATACTCGGCGTCATTCTTGAGAATCCTGGTTACTTCCCACCCGGACATTTTCGGCATGATATTGTCGAGCATGATGAGATCCGGAGAGAATTCCTTGATCTTGTCGAGAGCCTCGCGGCCGTTTGCCGCTTTTTCAACTACGAACCCGAGCTTTGAAAGCATCAGGTCGAAGAACTCGACATTGATTTGTTCGTCATCTACTATAAGTATTTTTTTTCGTGTTTCCATGGTTATACCCTGTATTGTCCTATATATTTCGAAGTCTTGTCAACATTCCCGTTACCAATGTTATCGCTGAAACCGCCGCAAAGAGAATTCCCCACAAATCGCCCCAGATACGATAGAAAGTTTTCGGAAGTTCGGCCAGAACTGGAACCCTGCACACGAGATACGCCTCCTCAAACGCAGGAGCCATCGCCACTACCCGCCCGTTCGGATCAACCATGCAGGTTTGACCCGACGCTGTTGACCGGACCAGAGGCACCCGGTTCTCCACGGCGCGGAACACCGCCATGCTCATGTGCTGCCACTGACTCGGCCCGCTTGCGGCCCAGGCATCATTGGTAAGATTGACAATTGCACGGGCCCCAGCGTTTACAAACCGGCGGGAAATATATCCGAACGTATCCTCAAAACAGATTGGCGACGAAAAAGAAAGCCCTGCCGCGTTGAAAACCTTCACATCCGTACCCTTCTCCCAAAAATGCGTGTCGTTCGCGACGAGAAGATCATACACCCAGGGGAAAGCCTTCCGGTAGGGAAAATGCTCGGTAAAAGGCACAAGATGCATCTTGCGGTACCGCTCCGGTTCGGGAGGAATCACATTAACCCCCGGACGGAACAAAAACACCGAATTATAATCCGCCCGGTCAAGATTTCCATCCGCTGCCGGCTCAAGAACGCCGTCATCATTACCCAGGACAAAAGGAACCGGAGCCGCATCAAGATAGTCAAGAAGACGAACAACCAGATCAAAAGACTCACGATTTTCACGATACTTGTAGTGCCACTCGATGCGGGGAATAAACGCCGTTTCCGGCCAGACAACCAGCTCCGTTTCCGGATACGCAGCAAGAGCCTCGTCGGAAAGCCGGGTCAGGGTAGTAAAATCACGCTCATAAGCGCGTATGCCCCCAACCCACGGATCGCTGTTCGGTTGAATGAGTGCTACAGACACCGTATCATGACCCGAATAATCCCGGGGAGCGACAATCCCGTATATCAATGTCGCCACGAGCGCTGCAGACCAGATGAACGCCGGAACACGCTCCCTCCACACAAAATCTCTGAAACCCTTTGCCCAGCCACGAACCGGACCGGAAACCCGGTCCTTGAGCGACGCGGCAAACCAGGCAGAGGGGAACGCAATCAGGGCAGAAACACCCCATACCCCGAAAACGGACGCGATCTGGATGATTACCGGCCAGGACCACTGAGAATACCCGATAACACCATAGGAATACCCGTTAAAACCCTTTGTCTTGAGATACTCATACCCGACCCAGAGCGCCCACTGAAGAAGGTACCCCTTGCGCGGAAACAGACGATCAGCAAGCTTTAACAGCGGAACAACCGCCAGCATCCACAAACAATACAAAGCCGCGATGATATACATTGCAAGCGGATGAAATACTGCAAGCCAGTAGGTAAAAACACAATAACAAAGAATACCGTACAACGCGCCCCAGAGAAAACTGGACCGAAAAGAAATACGACGGACGAGCAAAAAAAGCGGAACAAACGCGAACCATCCGACAATCGGAAAACCATGCAATGAAAGAAGATTCGGTTGCGGCAGGGCAAAAAAAATCACTGCCACAACGAGCAGTGCGCAATTAACAAGAAAAGGCCCAAAACGGCCCGACGCAGTATCACCAGATGATGTCATTTTTCCTTCTTCTCACAGGACAACGAATCAGAAAGATCCCAGACAGAGTTTTTCAGCTCCTTACCCGCACGGAAGGCAACAACCGCATGATCCTTCACACTGACTGTCTCACCCGTCTTGGGATTACGCGCACGAGCCCTGCCCTTGCGCTCCCGTATCTCGAAGGTACCAAAACCCCTGAGCTCAACAGATTTACCACTCATGAGTGCGCCCTTGATCTCCTCAAGAAAAAGATCCGCTACGAGACGTACATCCTTAAGATCAATCTTCGTGCTGTCATAGATTCGTTCGAATATATCGCTTTTGGTTTTTTTCTTATCAAGCATTCCCTACCCTCACCCCTGATATCGTACCATACTTGCAGCAGGATGTTAAGAAAAAAAAACCGCAATAACACGGGATTATCCGGTTATTGCGGTTCTCGTCCGGCGGGAAAGCCGGAAACCCTTACTTTTCGGCGAACGAAGCGTTATACAGCTTCTGCATACGCGATTTCTTGCGTGCTGCTGCATTCTTCGCAATGATACCCTTCCGGGCAGCCGTATCAAGTTCCTTAATGAGTTCGCGCAGAAGGGTCTGGGACTCAGACGCATCCTTCGCATGAACACTGGAAACGTATTTTTTCGCACTGGTGCGTACCATACTCTTGACGGCCTTGTTCTTTTTCCGCCGAACTTCACTCTGCTTGTGCTTTTTCTCTGCAGATGTCTGTTTTACAGCCAATGGGAACCCCCAAATCTAAACTATTCACAAACAATACCAAATGGAGATAAACTCGTCAATAGTCCAAAACAATATCAACCACAATTGTTGCCCTTTACTTGACATCTGATGAAGGATTCTATATTGTACTAGATGATACCATTTTACAGGAGACAATCATGGGTGGAGCAAGTAAGAACTCACGTACCGCTGTCACTACACACAAGTTCGCATGTCCTTGCGGCGGTGAAGTAATCATGAAAACCCTGTTTGAAAGCGGAAAACTCAAGAATGTTGCGGAATGCACTCAGTGCAAGCGTGTTGAACGCCGTCCGAAAGACTTCAAATAAGAGAACTCCCGCCTTGAAACGAGGCTTTTAAGAGCGCCCTCCCGGAATCCTGGGAGGGCGTTGTAATTTATTACTGCTATCAAAATTGTTGAAATAATCTTGCCTAAAATAACTGAATTCCTGGCCATTTTGCCCTGATTTACTCTATATACCTCTCTGCGGGGAGGTATATATGTCGCAACACGCCGGACGCACAGTCCGTCGGCCAACGTTCTGTCCAAATCCCGACTGCCCCTACCACAACCGGAAGCTCGCCCGCACGAGCCCCTGGTACTATCATTATGGATTCTTCGCATCCCTTGCCCGAGGAAGGACCCGACGATTCCGCTGCAAACACTGCGGCACAACCTCATCAACCCAGACCTTCTCCATCCACTACTGGACTCATCTTCCCATCAACCTTCGCGACCTCGACGACCGTCTCAATTCCTGTGCCGGTTACCGCCAGATCGCCCGAGCGCTCGGGGTTTCCTACCCGGTCATCAAGAACCGCACCCTCCGGCTCTCCCGGAACTATCTCAACCTCTTCGACACCTCACTCGTCAACTTCCCTCTCGAGGAGGATATCGCTTTCGACGGCATAGAATCTTATCTTCGGAGTCAGTACATCCCGGACAACTTCAATATAGCGGTCGGTTGTACTTCGCAGGTGCCGTACGCCTTCACGCTCTCCCTCTTTCGTCGA